>JBASAE010000043.1:0-3916 GCA_049654285.1 Microbacterium sp. | reverse complement strand
GAGCGGACGCGTGTCGAAACGGCCGTACTCCACGACGCTCGGCTGGGCAGCGCCGACCATGTCCTGCATGAACTGCAGGGTCGCCGTTGCATCCGAGGTGTGGCTGGGATCGTCGTAGAGGTACTCGTTGTTCTTGGAATCCCACGCCGATCCGCCTACCTGAGATGCGAAAAGCGACTCCATCACGAACGAGGTCTCACCACCGGCCGGTTTCGAGTAGATCCCGAGACCGGCGACTCCGGTCGCGGCCTGGATCTTCTGAGCATCGGCCAGCATCTCCTCCCACGTCGCCGGAGGGGAGTCAGGATCTAGACCAGCCGCCTCGAACAGATCGGCGTTATACCAGAGCAGCAGCGTCGACGCACCGCTCGGCACGAGATACTGCTTTCCGTCGTACTGGCCGGCCTCGAGCAGCGCGGGGTAGATGTCGCTGGTCAGTTCATCGCTCAGCTTGCCGGTCAGGTCGAGCACCAGACCCTTCTGGGCCATGTCGAAGACGGTCCCCGGCAGGTGGTACATGACGTCGGGAAGGGTCTTCGAGGCCCCCATCACGCTCAGACTCGTCGCGGCATCCGCCCAGCCGAGATCCTGCATGTCGATGGTGATGTTCGGGTTCTGCTTCTCGAACTCTTCGATGATCGGATCGAAGATCGGATGCAGGATCTCCGGTGTGCCCGTTCGCATGAACGTGAGCGTGATGGGCTCGGTCGCCTCGGGTTCAGGCTGCCCGTTCGCAGCGCAGCCTGAGACGAGTACCGCCGTCGTCGCGGTGGCGATGAGCATCGTTGCCCACCGTGTGGTCTTCTTCATAGCCTGTCCTTTCGGTCTTCGGGGGTGTTCAGATCAGCGGTTCGCGTCTCAGATGAGACCGATGCTGGTGAGAGCTGCCCGGGCGAGGCCGCGTTCCTCGTCGTTGAGCGTGGGTGCGGGGACGCGAGGGAACCCACCGCAGGAGCCGACAAGATCGGTGACGTACTTGAGCAGCGAGATCACCTTGTACTCGCCGCCTTCCTCTGAGAAACGCACGGCCAGGTCCATGTACGGCGTGAGCGTGTCGCGGATCTCCTTGGCCTTCGCGTAGTCTCCGGCCGAACGTGCGTTCCAGATGTCGACGCTCTTCTGCGGCGCGAAGTTCGCGATGCTCGAGATGAAGCCGGCGGTGCCGGCGAGCGCGGCGAACGGCTCGAGGAACTCGCCGTGGCCGTTGACCACAGCGACATCGGCACCGATCTCCTGGACGACGCGCGTCATCTTGAAGAAGGCGGGGGTGCATTCCTTCAGCCCTACGATGTTCTCGATCTCGGCCAGCTCGCGCAGCACGGAGCGCGGCATGTCGAGGCCCATGACCTCGATGTTGTTGTACATGAGGATCCCGAGGTCCGTGGACGCCGCCAGCTCGGAGTAGAAGGACAGGATGCTCCGGCTGTCCTTCGCCGGGTAGTAGTAAGGAGCGAGCGCCATCACACCTGCGGCTCCCGCCTCACTGGCGTGAGCGGCGAGCGCTCCGGCCTCACGAATATTGGTGCTGTTGCATCCGGCGACGATCAGCAGGTCTCCGGCCGCGATGTCGATCGCCGCCTCGATGAGCTCCTTGCGCTCGTCGGTCGTCATCGCGCCGCACTCTCCCGTGCTGCCCCCGACGACGAGAACGGAGTTCGACGCGTTCAGGCCTCCGTCGATGAGGAAGCGGAGATTCTTCTCGTATCCCTTCAGGTCCAACGCGCCATCGGCGGTGAACGGGGTGATGCTGATCCCGGTGATCCCGTGCAGCTTGTTCTTCAATTCGGCGGGTGTCATTGCTGTCCTCCAACGTGGGTGTGCAGCATCGAGCCTCGATGCTCAGGACCATACCAATGGCCTCAGGTATAGTCCTACAGAGGAGGATATGATGTAGGACTATACCTGTCAATAAGGTTCTTGATCTTCTCAGCGACGAGGATTGTGAATGTATAAGCACATTGAGATCCAGCGGGCCCTGGAGTCCAGAATTGAACAGCTGTCTCCGGGCGACATGCTGCCGCAGGAGAGAGAGCTCGCCGAGATCTTCGGCGCCAGTCGTGCGACCGTCAGGCAATCACTGCGCGCCCTCATCGCTGAAGGCAAGATCAAGGCGGTACGAGGCAAAGGCACCTTCGTCGCCGACCAGTCGGTGACGATCGGACAGCGAATCGCATCGTTCAGCGAGGACATGCAGGCCCGGGGCCTTGCGCCTTCCGCCCAGCTTCTCGAAGCAGTCGAAGTCGATCCGCCGCGCCGGGTCCAGAACGCACTGAACGTTGACGAAGGCGACTGCGTCTACCGGATCAGGCGGTTGCGCCAGGCCGATGGGCTGCCCATGTGTCTCGAGGTCGTCTACCTGCCCGCTCGACTGTATCCGTGGCTGCTGGAGTCCGATCTGACGGGGTCCCTCTATGAAACCCTGTCCCGCAGGCACCACATCTCCGTAGCGCGAGCGGATCAACGCGTCACTGCGGCGCTTCTCGACAAGGAGGAGAGCCGACTGCTCGACGTCTCTCCCCCAGCCCCCGCCTTGCTCGTTCAGCGCGTCGGATTCGACACCGAGAACACCGCCGTGGAGTATGGCGAGTCCAAGTACCGGGCCGACCGATACGACGTCCGCATCTCGGGTGTTCGATGAAGACATCCAGCGACGGATCGACGTTCACACATGATCTCGTCATCGACATCGGCCAGTCCGGCGTCCGAGGACGATTGACATCGGCGACCGGTACCCACGGATTCTCCCTCCCCTTCGGTCCGACCCGGAACACCGATGACGCGATCACACTCGTCGCAGACCGGCTCGCGGCAGACCAGGTCTCAGCACCCCGTCGCGTCTGCATCGGCGCGACCGGCGTGTGGGGCGATGCGAACAGGTTCGACGCGTCGAGCGCGCTCGACATCCTCGGAGCGCAGACGGTGATCGTCGCGGACGACTGTGTGACTTCGTTGCTCGGCGCGCTCGCCGGCTCCGTCGGCGTCGTCATCGCCATAGGCACCGGCATCGTGGGAGCCGCTCTCGATCCCGGCGGGAGAGTGCACCGCGTCGGAGGACACGGGTTGTGGCTTGACGACCGCGGCTCGGGAGCCTGGATCGGCCAGCAGGCCGTTCACCGCGCGATCGAGCACCAGGAGCGTGAACGCGACGAGTGGTCAGGCGCGATCCTCGACCTGTGTGAAGACGCCCTCGGCCCGCTCGGGGGACTCCCTGCGAAACTCAGCGCTGCTCCTTCGCCACCTGCGCTGCTCACGTCTCTCTGCGCCCCCCTTGCCGCTCTCGCCCACGCCGGGAACAACACTGCTCAAGCGATCTTCTTGGCAGCCGGCCACCACACAGAAAGGCTTGCACGAGCCGCTGCGACCGCCGCGGGGCTCAACGGAAGCATCCCCCTGTGCCTCGTGGGCGGGGTGGCCCGCGCGTCCGACCTCCTCTACGCGGGAATGCGTTCGATGTCAGTTGAAGGCACGTGGAATGCGGTTGACGCTCTTGGCGACGGTCTCGACGGGGCCGAGTACTTGCTCGAGCACACGGACGCTGTCCGCTCGACGAGCCTGGTCCGCATATCGGGACTTGACCCGTGACGTGGACAACGGGCTCCGCGATCCGGTCCGGGTCGTCGTTACGCCGGCTCGCGATACGGTGAAGACCCACCTCAGGAACATCCACCGCAAGCTCGGTGCCACCGACCGCGACGGCGATCTCGACCCCCACCCGCGTGGACATGCTGTCCTGACACGGGTGCGGGCCACCACGACGCCGCGCTGGGATGTCGGGAACCGATCGAGCATGGCGTGCAGCCTCGTGAGCGGAACGCATGGGTCGGCGCGGAGGGCGTAGGGGTTCCGTGAGGATCGTGCCGCGAGGGCCCTGACCGGAGTGGGATCGGGAACGTGCTCGATCTCATCTCCCTAACGC
>JBASAE010000042.1:0-4395 GCA_049654285.1 Microbacterium sp. | reverse complement strand
GCCCCTCGCGGCGGGTGGTGGACTGGCTGCTGTAGAGGTGGATGACATGGGTCAGTCCCGCGTCCTGCGCCCGTCGGAGGTCGTCGATCGTGCCGTCGCTGTGGCCGGCGGCGGCGACGATATCGTGGGCGACCAGCCGGCGGATGAGGTCCTCCGCCCCGGGGAGCTCGGGTGCGAGGCTCATCATGCGGATCGACGCCGCGCGGTCGAGCAGGGCCGCGGCGCTGCCGTCGTCGGGGGAGCGGAGGTCGGCGGCCGTCTGCGCTCCGCGTTGCGCGGGGGACAGGTACGGGCCCTCGAGGTGGGCGCCGGGCATCCGGGCGGTGTCGTCCGCGTCGCCGGCCTCGTCGATCGCGTCGAGCGCGGCGAGGAGGCTCTCCTGCGCTGCGCTGGCGAGCGTGGGCAGGACGGTCGTCACGCCGGAGTCCAGCAGCACGCGACCGATCTCCCGCACGGTCCCCGTCGAGGCGTCGTTGAAGCCGTAACCGAGGGCGCCGTGCATGTGGACGTCGATCAGTCCCGGGGCGAGGACACCTCCGGCGAGGCGGTGCACGGCGTGCTCGGCGGGCACCTGGTCCTCGGGGATGGAACCGAGGATCGCTCCGTCGCGGATCAGCAGGGCGTGGCCGTCGAGCATCCGGTCGACGAGCGCTATGCGCGCGCCGACCAGGGCGTAACGGGCGCTCTGCGGCAGATCCTGCTGCGCAGCGCCCTCGTGCGGACTGTCCACGTCACTCGTCTCATGCTGGGGTGACTGCCCGGCATGCGCTGGATCATGGTCGATTCAGCGGGCACTCACTGCTTGCAGCACACATTAGCACCAGAAGTGCAAGAAATTGCAAAGTCCGCAAAAAATTGCATTCCGATGCTATCGCTGTCGCTCCGCCGGGGCCGGTGCCGTGGACGCGCGGACGACGAGCCGCGTCTCGAGCTTCGTCTGGCCGGAGGCGTGCTCCTGGGTCTCGATGACGTCGAGCAGCATGTCGACGGCGGTCATCCCGGCCTCGACCCCGGGGACGTGGATCGAGGTGAGGGTCGGATAGGCCATCCCCGACATCGGGCTGTCGTCGATGCCGATGATGCTGAAGTCCTCGCCGACCTTGATGCCGCGCTCGTTGAGCCGCATCATCACGCCGAGCGCGATGAGGTCGTCGTAGGCGATGACGGCGGTCACCGGGGAGGCCCAGACGAGATCCGCGGCGCGCACGCCGGCTTGGATCTGCGGCTCGAAGGGGCCGAACTCGACGAGATCCACGCCGGCGTCGGCGGCCGCGACCTGCACGGCGGCCTGGCGCTGCTGGTTGGACCACGACCGACGGGGCCCGTTGAGGTAGCCGATCGTGCGATGCCCGAGGGCGGCGAGGTGCTGCACGGCCTCCACGATGCCGGAGCTGTCCTCGATGCTGACGCTCGCGACCTGATCGTGATGCCTGTTCACCAGCACCAGGGGCTGCAGTGCGATCAGGTCGCCCATGTGCGCCTCCGGCGTTCGCGCGCTGACGACGATCAGGCCCTCCACCTGGTCGACGAGCTGCCGGGCCCGCCGCAGCTCGTCGGAGGGGTGCTCGTCGATGTCGGCGATGAGCACGCTGTACCCGCGCGCCATCGCGCGCGCCTGGACCGCCTTGATGACCGGCGGGAAGAAGGGGTTGACGATATCGGGCACGATCAGTCCGATCGTGCGGGCGGAGGGCGCCGGCGAGGACGCGTCGCCGAGCGGCGTGTAGCCGAGCTCCTGAGCGACGGCGAGAACGCGCGTCCGGGTCGCGGTGTTGACTCGATCGGGGTCCGACAGTGCGCGCGACACCGTCGACGCTGAGACGCCGACGCGCTGCGCGATGTCGGAGAGGGTGACCTTCACGATGCCTCCAGAACAAGTTTTCCGCAAGAATCCCAGCATAGGGAGTTCCGTCGCCGTCGCCTGGGAATCGGGGTGATGATTCTCAGAAAGTATTGCAATGATTGCGACAATTTGCAGCATGAGTCTTGCCAGATTGCCGTCGGGTCGGTAGGGTCGCCGGAGAGGCACAGCGAAGAGGCTGCTCCTCGAGCGCCGGTTCGCGGGTGCTCCCCATGAACGAAGAATCGAGGAAGATGATGAGATTTCGTGTCCTCAGCGGAACGACGGCCGCCGTCGCCGCCCTGGCGATGGCTCTCACCGGTTGCACGCCCTCCGCGCCGTCAGCCGATCAGCAGACCGTCGTCTACTGGAGCATGCTGAACAAGGGCGAGCCGACCCAGCTGGTGCTGGAGAAGGTGATCGCGGACTTCCAGAAGGAGAACCCGGACATCAAGATCCAGGCGAACTGGGCCGGCCGCGACGTCCTCACCAAGATCCAGGCCGCCGTGCAGGCGGGCACCCCGGTCGACATCGTCGATCAGTCGAACGACAGGCTCAGCGCCGCGCTGCTCGACAACGACCTCGCGGTGGACCTCAACCCGTACCTCGACGAGCCCGCCTACGGCGAGGACTCGGGCGCGTGGCGCGATGACTTCTTCAAGGGGTCGCTCGACGCGATGAGCGTCGGGAGGTCCGGCTACCTCATCCCGCGCGACCACTTCGTCTCCGGCATCTGGTACAACGCCGGCATGCTGAAGGACGCCGGCGTCGACGTGAGCACCGTGGGGACGACCTGGGACGAGTTCCTCGCGATGCTGGAGAAGCTGAAGAAGGCGAACCCCGACGTGTCTCCCCTCGGCGCCGACGGATCCGTGGACTTCTACAACAACTGGTGGTTCTCGTACCTGGCCATCCGTCTGGCCGGGTTGGAGGCGTTCCAGGCCGCCGCCAAGGATCCGACCGGCGAGGCCTGGCGCGCACCGGAGTTCCTGCGTGCCGCCGAGATGGTCCGGGACCTCCAGGATCGCGGGTACTTCCAGGACGGCTACCAGGGTTCGGTCTACCCCGCCATGCAGGCCTCCTGGGCGCAGGGCAAGGTGGCGATGTTCCTCAACGGCGCCTGGATCCCGAACGAGATGGGCGCCCAGGTCCCCAAGGACTTCACGATGGACGTCTTCGCCTTCCCGAACATCGAGGGAGGGAAGGGCAACGACCTCGTCGAGTACTGGTCGAACGCGTGGTCCGTCCTCAACACCGGCAAGTCCACCGACGCCGCCGTCGAGTTCGTGAAGTTCGCGTCCTCGCCGAAGAAGGGCGCGGCGATGATCGCCGACTCGGGCATCCCGATGCCGATCAACGACGTGAAGGTCCCGGCCGCCTACGCCGGACAGAACGAGATCCTGTCGTCGTACGACCAGATCGAGCAGCGCGCAGGTCTGCAGGGCATGACCAGCTACTCCGCCGATGTCTACAACTTCTGCGATGACCCGTTCTTCCTGGGCAAGGCGACGCCCACGGAGTTCATCGACTGCCTCGCGACGACCGGAGCCAAGTTCTGGGCGAGCGCGAAGTAGCCGGAGCAGACGACCATTCGCAGGGAGGCAGGAGAGGCACGTGAGCGGAACTGAGACCAGGGCGACGATCATGCCGTCGCGCGACCGACGCCGGACGCGAGACCGGCGAGAAGGAGGCCGCCCCGGTCGCAGGAAGATCATCCTGCCTCTCCTGCTCCCCGCGGTGGTCGTCTACACCGTCTTCTTCGTCTGGCCGGCGCTGCGGGCGCTGTGGATCAGCCTCAACGAGTGGAACGGGTTCGAGGCCGACATGGTGTTCGTGGGCTTCGGCAACTTCCAGCGGATGCTCTCGGATCCGGTCTTCTTCCGATCCCTGACGAACACGCTCGTCATCACCTTCGCCGGCGGCGCGCTGATCTTCCTCCTGGTGTTCCTCTTCGCCGCCTCTCTGCAGCGCGACATCCCGGGCAAGAAGTTCTTCCGCGCCGTCATCTTCTTCCCCGTCATCCTGCCCGGGGTCGGCATCGGGCTCATCTGGCAGTTCATCTACAACAGCGACTGGGGACCGCTCACGACCGGATTGAAGGCCGTCGGGCTGGGGGCGCTCAGCAAGATCTGGCTCGCGCCGGAGAACATCGTGTCCTCGCTGACCGTCGCGGTCGTGTGGTCGCTCGTCGGGTACTACCTGATCATCCTGCTGGCGGGGATCGAGAAGATCCCGCCCACCTACTACGAGGCCGCCCGGCTCGACGGCGCAGGCGACTGGCGGATCTTCTGGTCGGTGACGATCCCGATGGTGTGGGACGTGCTCGTCACCGCCATCGTCCTGTGGATCATCTCCGCGCTCAAGATCTTCGACATCATCATCGCGACGACGTACCCGTCGCCACCGCGAGACAGCTTCACCCTCACGGTCTACGTGTGGGAGCGAGCGGTGGGGATGTACAACCCCGTCTTCCAGCTCGGCTACGCGACCGCGCTGGGCGTCGTGCTCCTCGTGCTGGTGCTGGTCAGCGTCGCCATCGTCCGTCTTGTGACCCG
>JBASAE010000041.1:0-1675 GCA_049654285.1 Microbacterium sp. | reverse complement strand
CTCCTCGGCGGGGGCCGCGACGACCGGACGTAGGGACTCGTGTGCGGGGGCTGCGCGGTTCTGCAGCCGCCGCGGGCCCGTGCGCAGCGAGTGCGCAGCCGAGCGGTCGACGGCATCGACGAACCGCTGCCGCTCGCGTTCGAACAGCGTGGGATCCGCGCCCAGAGAGAGCGCGGCCGAGAGGAAGTTCGCGGGCGAGGCGTTCTCCTCTAGGCGGCGGACCAGGTAGCCGATCGCCACGTCGAACTCCGCCGGGGCAACCACGGGGACGTACAGCAGCACCGGCCCCACCTCGCGCGAGACGGCTCTGACCTGCCCCTGCGCCATGCCCAGCAGCATCTCGAACGTGATCGCGTCGCGCACCCCACGTTCGCCGGCCAGCAGCCAGGCGTACGCGATGTCGAAGAGGTTGTGCCCCGCGACGCCGATCCGCACCGCGGCCGTGTTACGCGGCTGCATGGCCTCGTCGAGGCAGCGCAGGTAGTTCGCGTCGGTGTCGAGCTTGGTGTCGTACGGGGCGGGGGTCCAGCCGTGCACCACGGCGTCGACGTGCTCCATCGCGAGGTTCGCGCCCTTCACCAGCCGCACCTTGACGGGTGCGCCGCCGTGCTCGACGCGATGGCGCGCCCAGGCGGTCAGCTCGCGCAGGGCGGGAAGCGCGTCCGGCAGATAGGCCTGCAGGACGATGCCGGCCTCGAGGTGCGCGAGCCGTGGATCCTCCAGGATGCGGGTGAACACCGCGATCGTCAGATCGAGGTCGCGGTACTCCTCCATGTCGAGATTGATGAACGTCCGATCGGATGCCGCGGTGAGGTAGAGCGGGAGGAGGCGCTCGGCCGTGGCGTCCACGACCTCGTCGAACGCCCACATCGAGATACGGCTGGTCACCGCCGACACCTTGACCGAGACGTAGTCCACGTCGGGACGACGGATGAGGTCGTGGATGCCGTCGAGCCGGCGCTGCGCCTCGGACTCGCCCAGCACGGCCTCGCCGAGCAGGTTGAGGTTCAGCCGCGATCCGTCCTGCCGGAGCCGCTCGATCGCGGGGCCGAGCTTCTCGGGCCGGGCGTCGATGATGAGGTGGCCGACCAGCTCGCGCAGCACACGCCGGGCGATCGGCACGGTCGGCGCGGGCAGCACGGGGGCGACGGCTCCACCGGCGCGCACCGCCCCGCGCAGGTACCAGGGCAGGAAGGCGGGGGCGAGCGGAGCGACCCGGCGCAGGGTGGATGCCGCTGCGCCCAGGCTCTCCGGTCGCATGACCCCGTCGACGAAGCCGAGCGTGAACCGGAGGCCCTGCGGATCCTGCAGCACTCCGGACAGCCGCGCGGCCGCGGGATCGACCGGCTCGGCGGCCTCCTCGGCGACCCAGCGGCGGGTGAGTTCGATCGCCTCGTCGGCGAGGCGCGTCCTCGCCGCGGACTGAGACTCCTTCGGCATGCCCCCAGCCTAATTCCGGCTGCCCGTCGGATCAGCGCAATCCCCGGGTCCGGGTGAGGCCAGGTCGCGGTGACGCCGCCGGCCGACTGTCGGACGGGTTCGCGACCCGGCGACGGGCATCGCGGCGGAGAGCGCCCGATGGACGTCGAGGGGGACGCCGGAGGATGCCGGGGAGCAGTGCGGCGGGAGGCACTGGACGGCGCCGCCCGAACGGACCCGGGGCGCACAATATGCT
>JBASAE010000040.1:0-4360 GCA_049654285.1 Microbacterium sp. | reverse complement strand
GCATCACCGTGGGCAGTCCGCCCGCGGCATGCAGATCCTGGATCAAGCGCGCGCCGCTCGGCTCGACGTTCGCGATCAGGGAGACCTCGCGCCAGAGCCGGTCGAAACGCTCCAGGCTCGCATCCCTGCCCAGGCGTCCCGCGATGGCGGCCAGATGCACGATCGCGTTGGTCGACCCGCCGATCGCGGCGATCACCACGGCGGCGTTGTCGATCGCCTCCTGCGTGATGATGCTGTGCGGCCGGATGTCGGCGCGAGTCAGCTCGACGATGCGCCGGCCGGTGGCTTCCGCGACTCTCGCCTGCTCGGCGCTGCCTGCCGCGACACCGGTGAAACCGGGAAGCGCCATGCCCAGCGTCTCCGTCACCAGCGACATCGTCGAGGCGGTGCCCATCGTGTTGCACGAGCCGCCACCCGCGCAGGCGAGGGTGCGTTCGAGCTCCGCCCATCCTTCGTCATCGAGCAGTCCGGCTCGGCGGTCCTCCAGCGCCCGCCACAGGTCGGTGCCGGTGCCGAGAGGGCGGCCGCGGAACGGAGGAGCCGAGCGTGCTCCTCCCATCAGCAGGATGGACGGAACGTCGGTGCTCGCGGCGGCCATGATCGACGCAGGAGTCGTCTTGTCGCAGTTCGCGAGATAGACCATGCCGTCGATCGGGTACGCGCGCACCTGCTCTTCGAGCTCCATCGACATGAGATTGCGGTAGAGCATCGCGCTCGGCTTCATCAGATCCTCGCCGAGCGACATCACCGGAAAGCGAACCGGATAGCCGCCGGCGTCGGCGATCGCCTGCTTGAGCACATCGATCAGACCGGTGAACTGTGCGTTGCACGGGTTCAGGTCACTCGACGTGTCGGCGATGCCGATGACAGGGCGGTCGGCGTCGCCCTCACCGAGGCGCAACGCCACCCGGTGCGACATCGCGACCTCGTCTTCGCCCGACGTCCACTTCCGACTCCGATAGGCGGATCCTGTCTCGCGCACAGGACCCGCATCCGGCCAGGACGTCACAGCACGACCGCGCGAGGGGCGGGGAGGGCGTTGATGGCCGCGTCGATCGCTTCGACCAGGGCTTCCAGCGCCCCAGCCTCCAGCAGCGTCTGCCACACCTGGTAGCGATCCCGCTCGTATGCGGCCTTCGTCGGCAGATAGCAGCCGCCAGGACCGTTCGTCAGGTTGAGCACGAACAGCACGCGGTCGGGATGGCGGCGGCGCAGCTCCGTCTGCAGGTACGAGAAGGCCTCACCGGAGTGCGCGACCACGACTGCATCGCCCATCTGCCACAGCCACACCGGGTGCTGGGCCATACCGTCGAGCACGTATCCCTCACTCTGGACGAGTGCGCGCTTCGCGCGCTCCTGCGCGGCGATGGGATCGATGCCGCTCCACTTCTCGCCCAGCTCCTGCGCGGTGAGCGCGCGACGGGCGGCGAGATCCACCGAGAAGTGCTCCGTGTGCAGCTGCTCAGGCAGATCGACCCGGTGCTCTTGCCACAGTGCCAGCGGAGCGCCGGATTCGACGGTGCCCTCGTACACCAGTTCCGTCCCCGACGTGCTCATCGCATTCAGCGCGGCCAGGATCGAATGACCGAGCTGGCGACCGTTGCGATCCGCCATCTCGGTTCCCTCGACGTACTGATCGCGGGGCGCGAGCTCGCCGGAAGCACCCTGGAAGAAGAGCAGCGGAACGCCGACCTCCTCCTGCACGACGTTGCGCGCGGCCCCGACGTAGTCCGGCGAGAGCAGGCTGTTGTGAAACGCGAGCGTCGTCGGGTGGCAGGCGTAGTTCGCGAGCACGGCGACGATCTCTCCCTCGGCATCGGCGATTCTGCCGACGGCGAGAGTGTCATCCGCGGTGACGTGCGGGTTGAAGCCGACGACATCGCGCTCGCCGCAGGGGAGGTCGCGGTTCGTCGCCAACGCGCAGCGCCCGTAGGTCCAGGTGATCCGCGCGGGTGTCATCGTGGCGCGTGCCGTGCGGACGGCATCGACGATGCCGTCGATGAGCTGCTGACGAAACGCCGGGATCATCTCAGCACCCGGCAGGCTGTGGTCGGTCTCGGCGATCGAGGGGCCGCAGTGGTTGTGCACGGCGTGGAGCAGGACCTCGGTCTCGTCCGCGCCGACGGCCGCGACCACGGGCTCGAAGATGCCGCGGAACGACGAGGTGGGACCCCAGGTGCACAGATCGACCGTCACGAGGTATGACGGGCGTCCTCCGACTTCGGAGAACGCCACGGCGGTGGCCGTGAGCGGGTGGTGCACTCCCGTGGAATGCCCGATCCGCGAAGCGCCCCAGTTGCGGGCGCGGATTCCCACGGGAGGGGTGATGTCGACCTGCGCGACACCGGCCTGCACGGCGGACTCGCGCGGACGCCAGACCGTCTGTGAGGGGAGTTCGTCTCGGAGGACGGGGATGGGGGATTCGGTGGTCACGCGACGCCTTCCGTAGTGATCGAAGTGGAGCGCTCGGTGGCGCGAGCGGCGAGAGAGGCCGGCGACGCGGCGATGAGCGCACGGGTATAGGGGTGAGCGTTCTCCGAGAAGATGTGCTCGCGGGTGTCGATGTCGAGGATCTTCCCGCCCTGCATCACGGCGATCCGCGTGCACATGTAGCGAACGACGGCGAGGTCGTGCGACACGAAGAGGTAGGTGAGCCCCAGTTCCCGCTGCAGTTCGTTCAGCAGGTTGAGGATCTGGGCCTGCATCAGCACGTCGACCGCGGAGACGGATTCGTCAAGCACCAGGAACTCCGGTGAGATGGCCAGCGAACGGGCGATGCTGACCCGCTGGCACTGACCGCCGGAGAGCTCGTGAGGATATCTTTCGAGGAACTCGGCGGGAAGCCCGACCAGGTCGAGGAGCTCGGCGACGCGCGCGTCACGCTCCCTCGCTTGCATGCCGGCGTGCAGCTGAAGCGGAAGCCCCACGATCTGTGCCACGGTCTTGCGACGGTTGAGCGATGAGATCGGATCCTGCATCACGAGCTGCATGTGACGTCGGTGCGGGAGCAGTCGGCGTGCGCTGAGCGTGTCTATGCGGGTTCCACGGAAGTGGACGGTGCCTTCCGTCGGGCGTTCGAGGCACAGCAGCATCGACGCGAGCGTCGACTTGCCCGATCCGGATTCGCCGACGAGACCGAAGGTCTCACCGGGCATGATCTCGAAACTCGCGTTGTCGACGGCGCGGAGCGAGCCGAAGTCCTTGCTCAGGCCTTCGACGCGGATGATCGGCTCGGCGGTCATCGGACCCCTCCTTCGACGATCGCGGGTTCTTCCCTGAGGCTCAGCAGCGGCTGGTTCGGGTCGGTCTCGAAGGTGCAGATCGAGCCGAGGAGCGCCTGCGTGTACGGATGGCGGGGCGCCGCCATGAGCTCCGCCGTCGGGCCGGTCTCGACGATCTCTCCCTTTCGCATCACATCGATGCGACTGCAGAAACTGGACGCGAGGGCGATGTCGTGCGTGACGAAGACCACCGCCATGTCGCGCTCGTCGACCAGTGCGTCCAGCAGTTCCATGATCTTCGCCTGGGTCGTCACATCCAACGCCGTGGTCGGCTCGTCCGCGAGCAGCAGTTGCGGTTCGCAGGAGATCGCCATCGCGATCATCACGCGCTGCCGCATTCCACCCGAGAACTCGTGCGGGTAGTTGTCGACCGTGCGATGGGGCTCGCGCACGCCGACGGCGCCGAGAAGGTCGATGGCGCGGCGACGTGCGGCAGCGCGTGACACGGGCGAGTGGGCGCGGAGCGCCTCGATGATCTGGCTTCCGACCGACCGCACCGGGTTCAGCGATGACATCGGATCCTGGTAGATCATCGCCATGCTGCGCCCGCGGAGAGAGTCCAGCACGGCATCCCCGGCGCCGATCACCTCGGTGCCGTTGACACGGATGCTGCCCGAGCGGACGCTGATGGCAGGGGGCTGCAATCCCATGGTGCTCAGCGACAGCAGGGACTTGCCGGAGCCGGACTCGCCGACCAGCCCGAGCCGTTCGCCGGCCTCCAGGCGCAAGGAGACGCCGTGGAGCAGCTCCACCGACGGGTCGGCGCTCAAGCCGACGCGCAGATCAGCGACGTCGAGGATCGGGGTGGTGCTCATGAGGCCCTCCTGTCGAGGTAGCGTTCGAGCCGCTTCCCGATGAGGTTGAAAGAGGCGATGACGACGGTGATCGCGATGGCGGGGAACAGCGCGTACCACCAGGCTCCGGGGAGATACCCGTAGCCGATCTTCAGCAGGGTGCCCAGCGATGCGAGCGGGGGCTGCACGCCGAGCCCGATGAAGCTCAGCGAGGCTTCGATCATGATCGCCGAGGCGATGTTCAGGGTCGCTACGGCGGCGATCACCGGGAAGACGTTGGGCAGG
>JBASAE010000039.1:0-1536 GCA_049654285.1 Microbacterium sp. | reverse complement strand
CGCGACCAGCACGGCCTCGCCGCCGGACAGCTCGCCGACCGTGCGGTCAAGGAAGGACGGATCGAGCCCGGCATCGGCCAGCGCGACCTCGGCGCGCGCCTCGACGTCCCAGTCGTCGCCGACCGCGTCGAAGTGCTCGGGCGCGACATCGCCCGCGGCGATCGCGCGCACGGCGTCGAGGGTCTCCGAGATCCCGAGCAGCTCGGCGACCCGGGCATCGGTGTCGAGGGTGAGCCGCTGCGGCAGGTAGGCGACCTCGCCGGTGGCCTGGACGGTTCCCGACGTGGGGGAGAGGATGCCCGCGATCAGGCGCAGCAGTGTGGACTTGCCCGAGCCGTTGCGGCCGACCAGACCGGTGCGTCCGGTGCCGAAACTGCCGGAGACCTGATCGAGGGCGATCTGGCCGTCAGGCCAGGCGAAGGTGAGACGGTCGAGCACGACCGATGAGTGAAGTGGCGTGGACATGAGCGGCTCCCGGAGAGATGCGGGTGCGCTGAAGCCGATGGCTCCCGAGGATGTCGAGGGAGCCGGATGCCGGGACTCGTCGGAGCCGGGCAGGGAGGATCGTCGGATCAGCGCGTGGACAGGACGCGGAGACGACGACTCAGATCAAGGGACTTCCCTACACGGCGGACAGGACCCTGCGAGCGTACCCGTCCGCGCGCCCGTCGTGCAACCCGGGCGTGTCGCGCCGGGGTGCTCTCCCGCCGCACCGGTGCCCGTCGCGTGCACAGGATGCCGACGCGGCCGAGGCGCGTGGGGGCGGATATCCGTCGTGCGGGGGGTGCCGACCGGCCCGGGAGGGACGTAGCGTGAAGACATGGCGGAGCAGAACCCGAGTCCTCAGGAGACGGCGGCGCGCATCGGCTGGGGAGCCGGGCTCGCCGTCGGGATGGGGGTCGGCGTCGCCGTCGGCGTCGGGACCCGCAACATGGGAGTGGGGATCGGGGTCGGCCTGGCCGTCGGGGTCGCCCTCATGGCCGCCTTCACCGGCGCGGGCCGGAAGGCGCGGCGGAACGCGGGGGTCGAGGCCCCGGACGGGGACGCCACGACTGCCGGGGGCCTGCGCGATGGGGAGCCGGATGCCGGCGGGCCGGCGTCGGGGGATCTTGCTGCCGGCGATCCGGCGCACGACGATCGTGGGATCAGCGGCCTCGCGCAGGAGAACCCCACTGTCGGCGAATCCGCGCACGAGGAATCCGCTGGCGGGGACCTTGCGCACGGGGACGTCGACGCCGGTGGCCCGGCGCAGGGGGATCCCGACGCCGGCGAACCGGGGAGCGGGGACGCGGAGAGGGGCGGACCCGGGGATCGGAACCCGTGACGCTGCCCTACGGCGGTGCCCTACGGGCGGTGTTCTGACGGCTTTTGTCCTGACGGCTTCGCCCTGACGGCTTCGCCCTGACGGCTTCGCCCTGACGGCTTGCCCTGACGGCTTCGCCCTGACGGCTTCGCCCTGACGGCTTCGCCCTGACGGCTTCGCCCTGACGGCTTCGCCCTGACGGCTTCGCCCTGGCGGCTTGCCCTGGCGGGCGG
>JBASAE010000038.1:0-6604 GCA_049654285.1 Microbacterium sp. | reverse complement strand
GTGCTCGAGGACCACATCTACCACTCCCTTGACCCCAAGATCGTGGATGACCTGAAACGCATGCGCCCTGCGCTCGCGGTCGGCTACACCATGGCTTTCGCCGGCACCGCGCTCCCATCGAGCCTGGCAGACTTCGTCGTCGTCGAGGAATGGTCGTACTCGAACGACCTCAAGGAAGAGGCACATCGCACGGGCATCGGGATGTTCGTCTGGACCGTCAACGACGAGATGAAGATCCGTCACCTGCTCCGCGACGGCGTCGACGGCATCATCACGGACCGAGCCGATGTCGCGGTGAAGGCCCGCCAGCAGATGACCGACGACACAGGCCTCGCCCCGGTCCTGTTCGACACGATCATGCGCTTCGTGACGATCCTCTAGGAGGTCTTGCGAGGGCTGGCTCCGTGCCGCCACTCCACCGACCGGTGACCACGAAGCGCCGGGACGCCCGACGACGTCTCCTGACCGGCGGCGTGCTCGTCCGCACGACGCCTCGCGGACGGGCCACGTAGAGTCTTCGGAGGAGGACCCATGCCCCGTCTGCTCGTCGTGCACCACTCGCCGTCACCGCGTGTGCGAGGGATCGCAGATTCCGTGCTGCGCGGCGCCCGGCATGAGGACATCGCCGGGGTCGAGGTGGTCGAACGCGCAGCCCTGGAGGCCACAGCCGACGATGTGCGCGCCGCAGACGGCATCGTGCTCGGCACGACCGCGAACTTCGGATACATCTCAGGTGCCCTCAAACACTTCTTCGACACCACCTACTATCAGGTGCGCGAGGAGACGGCGAAGCTCCCGTTCTCGTACTGGATCCACGGTGGTTACGACACCACGGGTGCGGAGCAGGCGATGATCTCGATCACCACCGGCTACGGCTGGATGCTCGCCGCCGAGCCGCTCGTGTTCACCGGTGAGGTGACGGAGTCGCACCTCGTGCGAGCTGCCGAGCTCGGTGCGACCGTTTCCGCAACGGTCTCCCTGGGCGGATGACCGGAGCCGGCTCCTGACCCGTTGCCGGGGGCGGGAGACACGACTCAGCTACGCGGCGCCCGTCGCGGTGGTGGCGGGGGCACGGCTTTGGCCAGGTGCACCTGCTCGAAGGAGATCGTGACCAGCCCGCGACGCGTTTCGAGGACGCACTCCTCGTCGTCGCGCTCGCGAAGGTAGCCGACCGCGTCGGTGTATCCGCCGGGGATGCGTGTCCGCACCGTCATCCGGGTGCCCAGCGAGGCCGCCCGGATGAACGTGACTGGATCTGACACGTCCTCACTCTACGATCTCGTGCCCCGGTCCAGGAAAACGTTGACAAAGCCAGATCTTTACGTCAAAATCAGTTTTTACAATCACTCCGATCCCGAGGAGACCACTCGTGAGAGAAGTCCTGTATGTGAGCTCGGCAGAGCGGGCCGAAGTGCTGCTCAAGCCGGCGAGGCTCGCGGTGCTGCGAGAGCTGTCCGAACCGCGAACCTGCTCGGAGGTCGCGGAGCGGCTCGGGCAGAGCACGCAGCGGGTGTACTACCACGTGAAGCAGCTCGAAGCCGCAGGGGCTGTCGAACAGGTGGCATCCCGACAGGTGCGCAATCTCGTCGAAGCCACCTATCAGGCCGTCGCCCGCAAGGTCTGGCTCGCTCCGGAGCTCACCGGCACGCCATCTGCACCGGCCGACGATGAGAACCTCGCTCGCCTGCTGGATCTCTCCGAGCAGATCCAGCGCGACATCGCCGACCTGCACCCGGGGCCGGAAGGGCTTCCCTCGCTCGGGGTGCGGGGTGAGATCCGCATCCGGCCCGAACAGCGCGCGAGGTTCCTCCGCGACGTGCAGGAAACCCTCCAGGCCCTGTTCGCCCGGTACGGGGGTGCCGACGGCGACGCGTTCACCCTCGCCGTCGCGTGCTACCCCGGCGACGTCCCCGAACAATCACCAGTCACAAAGGAGTACGACTCATGAATCAGACCCCCGACCCCGGCACCACCGAGCCGATGATTCTGCGCATCCGTGCCGCCGCCGAGCCCGAGCGCGTCATGCGAGCGCTCACCGATCCGGATGAGATGGCCGTCTGGCTCGCCGAACACGCCGACGTCTCCCTGCCGGACCACTATCGATTCTGGGGGCGTTACACCCCCGAGGGTGACTCACCGTCGCAGACGCTCATCGAGGCGGCATCCGATCGCCTGCGCTTCACCTGGGTGCTCGATGGTCTCGACACCGATGTGCAGATCACCCTCGCCGAGGAGGGCGAGGGCACGCTCGTCACGCTTCGGCAGACGGGCGCCGACCCGATGGCGTCGGGTGTCCGGGGGATGTTGCAGACCTTCTGGGCGGCCACGCTCGCCAACCTCGTCGATCTCGTCGAAGACCGCGCTGCGCTGGCACTCACCGACCTCACCTCAGCCGAGCTGCGTGCCGAGACGACGATCGACGCACCCGTCGATGACGTGTTCTCCTCGCTCGTCGACGCGGCGAAGGTGACTGCTTGGTTCGGTTTCCCTATCGCCATCACCCCCGCGGTCGGCGGCCAGTACGGTTTCGGGACCATCGCCGAACTGGACCCAGGAAGCCGCCTCTCCGTCGATTACGGGCCCATGGGCATCGCGACCTGGGAGCTTGAGGGCTCAGGCGGGAAGACCCGCATCGTGATGACTCAGAGCGGCTTCGGCCCCGACCAGCCGCCCTACGCTGCATGGCTCGGCGCTCTCAGCGGCCTCGCCGAACTGCGCCGCTTCCACGAGCTCTCCCCGTGGCAGCCCATCTGGGTCACCGCGTGAGCACGTACGAGAGGAAGGAAACGAAGACGAAGGGACAGGCAGCCATGATTCGCCCACCGGAAGTCGACGCGTGGATCAATGCACTCGACACCGCAGACCGGCACCTCTACGACACGATCGAAGCCGTCATCCTCGGCACGGGTCTCGTCGATGAAATCGCGTTCTCGTACAAACTCCCCACCTTCACACACGGGAAACATCCTGTGACGGTCTCGAAATGGAAGGGTGGCATCTCCATGTCCGTCCGGGACGCCGAGCCGATCGAGGCCTTCAAGACAAAGCACCCTGACATCACCGGCGGCAAGATCTCGCTCCAGTTCCGCCGTGACGGCGAGGTCCCTCGCCAGGACCTCGCCGATCTCGTCAGAGCCGCACTCGACCCGATGGGCTGAGTCCTCGTCGGCCCCGAGGCCGTCTCCTCGGGGCGAATCTGCGGTTATCTGCGTCAGCGTGATGAGTGTATTTCGTTCGCACGCTTCATTCCCGAGGAATGGTCGTGCGCCGGATCGCTCAAGAAAACCTTGAGGTACCGACGTTTCGTTGACACGGCTGTGAGCCCTCCGAAAGACTCTCGCGTATTGCAGTATCCGACGTTGGGGGAGGGACCCGACAAGGAGAAAACGGTAATGCGCACGAAGCCAATAGCAATGACGCTTGGCGTGTCCCTGATTGCATCGATGGCCATTGCGGTCAACAATTCCTCGCCCAGTTTCGCCGAGGAGCGTTTCGAACCGAGCGTCACCTACGACCTGTCTGTGACGGGCGACGAGAGGGACGTGATCCACGCCGAGGTGGAGGCCCTCGCCGGACGCGTCAGCGATGCCCGCGTCGGGGATGGCACCTACGACCCGCTCAGCCTGGTGGGGGCGATGCTGGAGGGATCCAGCTACGACTCCATCTCCCGCGGAGGCACGGCCGCGACGTCGTACCCCTTCCCGGTCAGCAACACCGCGGCCAACCAGAACGAGTACGACCGCAAGGTCGCCAAGCTCGCCTGGGTCGTGAAGCTGGCCAAGGACCTGGGCTTCCCCGTGGTCGTCCAGCGCCAGCCCGACAAGTACGTCTACGTCGAGATCGGCGACCCGGACGCACCGGAGATGGTCATGGCGCTCAGCCACCTCGACTCGCCGACGGCCTCCGTCTCGGCGGCCCAGCTCGCCCGCTGGCGCAACGCCGACGGCGTCCTCGGAGCCGACGGCGCCTACCACTCGCCCTACGTCAAGGACGGCTGGATCTACGGAGCCGGCCTGCAGGACGACAGCGGCCCGACGCTCGCGACCCTGCTGGCGGCCAAGGCGCTGCTGGAGGCCGGGCTTCCCCTCGACCGCCGCATCCGCATCGTCATGGGCATCTACGAGGACGGCGGCCCGGGCACCCCGACGGCCGCGAACACCGCGACCTTCCAGTCCATCCCGTACAACTCGAACCCGAGCTTCTACGACAACTGGGCGTACAAGAACCTCAACCGCGAGGAGATGCCGATCGCGGGCTACACCTCCGACTCGCGCTTCCCGGTCATCGTCGGCAACTCCGGCTCGGTCACCCCGACGGTGTCGATGGACCTGTCCGCGGATGCCTCGAAGGCGTTCCGCCTCACCGACGCCACCGCCGGGGTGACCCTGCGCGAGGGCGACCCGACGCTCAAGGACATCGCCTACGGCAGCACCACGCAGATCGCCTCCCGCGCGACGTTCACCCTCGAAGTCGCGGGCGTGGACTCCGCCGACGTCGACCGCTTCGTCTCGGCGATCACGGCCGCGGCGACCGCGAAGGGCTGGCTCCCCGCCGCTGAGGGCACGACCCCCAAGGTGCAGACCACCCTCACGGGCGACTCGCTGGTCATCGAGGTCAACACCGACGTGGCGATGGAGATGCCGACCCCGCAGTACGGCAAGAACGCCGTCGTATGGGGGATGTCGCTCCTCTCGCAGGGCTTCGACGCGGTGGGCGTGTCCGCCGCCGACCTGCAGCTGAAGAAGGCCGCCGACGGCATCGCCGACCTGTTCTTCCGCGACGGCGTCGAGGGCGAGGCGTACATCGGCAAGTACATGGGCATCCCGGCGGAGCTGCTCCGCAACCCGAGCAACGGCACCCCGAACCTGACCTTCGCCCTGATGGGAGGCATCCGCTCCGAGGAGCCGACGAGCTTCTTCGCGAACGGCTCCCTCAGCATCCCGATGTACGTGCGCAGCATGCACGTCACCAAGGAGGACTCGGCACAGGCGACGGACGCCGTCACCGAGGCCTTCGAGGTGAAGGGCTTCACGATCGGCGCCCTCGGGTCGCCCATCGGCGCCGGGCTGTACGTCACCCACGACAACCCGCTGACGGCTCTGCAGTTCGAGAGCTATCGGGCCACGGTCGACCACGACGCGGACGCGTTCGCCGACCCGTACGCGCTGCGTGACATCGTCTACCCGCAGGGCACGACGGGCGGCACGCTCGCCAGCAGCTTCCGCAACAAGATGACCGCGTTCGGTGCGGTGATCCCGGGCAATGAGCGCTGGTGGCACACGGCCAATGAGCGGATGAAGGTCGACTCCGCCGTGCAGATGACCAAGATGATGGCCGATGGGATGCTGGAGATGGCCCGCTACAGCGGACCCGCGGGCGCCAAGTTCATGTGGGCCGACCTGCCCGGGCTGAACGCCGACCGCGCGGATCTGGATCTGCTCGACGTCACGATCGGCACCTACAAGGACGCCTCGGACGCCGTGGACGCGGGCAAGCTGGACGACCGGGTCCTGCTCGGCGCCACCTCCTTCAACATCCCGATGTGGGACAGGCGCGGCAACTCCACGCCGACGGCCGCGGCGTTCGAGCTCGGTCACGAGGCGGGCGGCGCCTACCTGCCGCTGACCGACGCCGAGTACCTGGAGAGCACGTACGTCGCGCCGATGCGGCTCGAGTTCAAGGTCGACCGACCGGAGAACCTCTCGGACGACGCGTGGGCGACCTTCGTGGCCGGCGGCTACGGAGACTTCCAGTTCAACATCCTCGTCGGCGACTCGGTCGTGCCGCTGGCGGTGCCCGAGGGGCAGGATGCGAAGGAGTACTTCTCCTCGCGCGTCTCGGCGAACAACCCCGACGCCGTCTACCTGTCGGTCAACCTCGCGATCACGGATGCCCCGTACTCCGGGGTGAAGCCCGTCCTCGCGGACTCCAAGACCGACCTGTACTCGGTCAACCCCGCGTTCCTGGAGAACAACGCGGACCCGTTCCCGGAGCGTGGTGCGATCGAGCAGCGCGGGTTCTTCCTCTTCGGCGACGGTGCGAAGAACGCGGAGTTCTCCTCGCCGGACGCGGTCTACGTGACGGTGGCCAACGCAGTCGTCGACGCGGAGCCGGAGGCGACGGTGAAGAAGCTGAAGGGCAACCAGAATGAGCTGACCATCACGGTGAAGCAGACGCACCTCGACGGCACCGAGTCGACGGTGACCGAGACGTTCACCATCGGCAACAACGCCGCCGACACCTACACGGTCGGCCAGCACAAGGTGTACGTCGACACCAAGGGCAACGACAAGGTGCGCTCGATCCGCATCGAGTGACGCCGCCCTCATCCTCCGTGCTCATCCGCGCATCCGCGGGTGGGCACGGAGGTCTGCTGAGCCGGCGGAGCGTTCAGCTGCGCACACATCCGTGTCCGCTGAGCCGCAGGCCGGTGACCTCCGTCGTCGTGCCGATCCGCCTCAGCCCTCTTCGAAGAATGCGGGATGCCCCTCTGCCCAGCCCACGTAGTCGTCGAAGGCCCGTTCCAGGTCGTAGCGCGCGTCGTATCCGTAACCGGATGCGGCCGCCAAGGACATCGGGGCGTTGTCGGCGAAGAGTGCGATAT
>JBASAE010000037.1:0-2291 GCA_049654285.1 Microbacterium sp. | reverse complement strand
GGCCATGTCGGCCATCGAGCATCCGGCGGCGAGGTTCGGCAGGATCACCGCCTGGGCGGGCCCCGACAGCAGGTCGGCGGTCTCGGCCATGAAGTGCACGCCGCAGAACACGATCGCCTCGGCATCGGGGTGGGCCATGGCGGCGGTGGCGAGCTGGTACGAGTCGCCCACGTAGTCGGCGTGGCGTACCACCTCCTCGCGCTGGTAGAAGTGGCCGAGCACGACGACCCGGTCGCCGAGGGTCTGCTTGGCGGCGCGGATCCGGGCGTCCAGCTCTTCCTCGGACGCCTCCCGATAGTCGGCCGGCAACTCACCCTGCCGCGGGGATCCGGTGGGGATCACGTCGCCCATCGACGAGCCGGGACCGTAGCCGGGGCGCGTGTCGAAGTCCCAGGGGGCCGCGGCGAGATCGGTGGCGCAGGTCTGCTCGGCGGAGGCGCCCGCGACGATGAGCTGCAGGGCGTGGTCGACCGAAGGGTCGACGAGGGGAGTGGGGGACATGCGGCCACCTTATGGTCAGATCGACACTTACTGTGCGGAAACAGATTATGTCGAACTGACCAGAAGTGCAATCGCGACGCGCGGAGGCAACTGGCGCCGGGTCTCAGACGCCGCTCTGGTAGCGGTACAGGCGTGCGGGGCGGTGCTTGCCGACACGGAAGGACTCGGTCGGCACCAGCTCGTCGGAGCCCTCCAGCAGGCGTCGGAAGTTCGACGGGTCGAGACGGCGCCCGAGCACGGCCTCGTACACCTCGCGCAGTTCGGTGAGGGTGAACTCGTCCGGCAGGAGGCCGGCGGCGATGCGGCTGTAGCCGACCTTGTTCCGCAGGCGGTCGAGGGCGTACTCCACGATCCGGGTGTGGTCGAAGGCGAGCGGGGGCAGCGCATCGACGTCGAACCACTCCACGTTCTCCGGAGCCTCCGGCCCGGAACGCTGGGCGTCCACGAGATCGGAGCGCAGCAGCGCCCAGTAGGCGATCGAGATCACCCGCGACGGGGCGCGCTCGACCGCACCGAAGGTGTACAGCTGCTCGAGATAGCTCGGAGTGAGCGCGGTGGTCTCGGCCAGGGTCCGGGATGCCGCGGAGTCGAGGTCCTCCGCGGGGTCCAGCCAGCCGCCGGGGAGCGCCCACATCCCCTGATGCGGAGACTGGATGCGCGGCACGAGGGGGAGCATCAGCCGATCCCCGTCCGGGGCCGAGCGCAACGAGAAGATGACGGCCGAGACGGCGACGCGGATCGGGTCGCGGGGCTCGGCGGTCATGTGGTCGAGCATAGGGGCTGTGTGCTCCCCACGATCGCCCGTCGCCCGGTATGCTGGGTGCCTGCAGTGCCCACAACAGAAGACAGGCCGTACGACCCGTGCGGGAGAGCCCGGTGCAGGCAGCCGGGCACCGAAGGAGCAAGCCTCCCCGCCAATCTCTCAGGTACCCCCACCGCCCAGGTCAGGCCGCTCTGAAAAGCGAAATCGCGCGAAGCACGATTTCCGCCGACGGTGAAAGCCTTCGCGTCCGATCCCTCGGACCGCGGGCGAAACTCTCAGGCAGATGACAGAGGGGGAGTTCCAGGCAATGGCGACGACGCCGTTGCGCCCGATCCTGACCGGGAGAACTCACGATGTCCGAACCCCGCTACACCCCGCTCCGCGCGCGCCATGAGGCGCTCGGGGCCTCGTTCACCGATTTCGGCGGCTGGCAGATGCCGGTGCGCTACACCTCCGACCTCGCCGAGCACCACGCGGTGCGCGAGGCCGCCGGCGTCTTCGACATCTCGCACATGGCCGAGTTCGACGTGCGCGGCGCGCAGGCGGCGGAGTACCTCGACTACGCCCTGGCCGGGCGCCTCTCGGCCCTCGTGACCGGGAAGGCGAAGTACTCCCTGCTGCTCGCCGAGGACGGCGGCATCATCGACGACGTCATCGTGTACCGGCTCGGCGAGGCCGAGTTCTTCATCATCTCCAACGCCGGGAACCGGGACGCCGTGCGCGAGGCGCTCGCCGCCCGCGCCGACGGGTTCGCCGTCGCGGTCTCCGACGTCTCCGACGACTACGCCCTGATCGCCGTGCAGGGCCCGGCGTCCGAGGAGATCGTCGCCGCGATCGGCGGTCTCGAGGAGGTCTCCGTGCCGTGGGCCGAGCAGAGGTACTACGCCTGGGCGAGCGCGACGTTCGCCGGCAGGCCGGTCCTCGTCGCGCGCACCGGCTACACCGGCGAGGACGGCTTCGAGCTGCTGGTCGCCGCGGCCGACGCCGAGGCGCTGTGGGACGCCGTGCTCGCCGCAGGCGGCCCGCG
>JBASAE010000036.1:0-1646 GCA_049654285.1 Microbacterium sp. | reverse complement strand
TGATCACCAACGGCGCCGGCGTGGACCGGGCCGCGCCCCTGCTCGCGCGGTTCGCCGAGGGGGCGAGGGACAGCGGGCGCCGCGCCGACGCACTGCCCAAGATCCTGCAGCTGCAGCTCTCCTGGGCCCCGACCGACGAGCAGGCCGAGGCGTACGCCCTGGCGGAATGGCCCATGGCCGGCCTCCGGATGCGTCGCTCCGACATCCGCAGCCCCTACGACATCGAGCAGCTCGTGCGCGGCGTGACGCCTGCCGACATGCGCGCCGGGATGCTGATCTCCTCGGATCCCGATGTGCACCGCGCCCAGCTGCAGCGCTACGCGGACCTCGGCTTCTCCCACATCTATCTGCACAACGTCGGCCCGAACCAGCGCGAGTTCCTCGAGGTGTTCGGGCGCGACGTGCTGCCGAAGGTGCGCGCATGATCTCGGCCGGTCGCACGGCCGACAGGTTCCAGTACACACGAACGGAAGGATGGGCCAGATGACCCTCACTCTTGGTTACAAGGCGAGCGCGGAGCAGTTCGACCCGCGGGAGCTGGTGGAGATCTCGGTCGCGGCCGAGGCGCACGGGATGCAGTCGGTGTTCGCGAGCGACCACTTCCAGCCCTGGCGGCACACCGGTGGCCACGCGCCGTTCTCGCTGACCTGGATGGCGGCGGTGGGGGAGCGGACCTCCTCGATCAAGATCGGCACGAGCGTGCTGACGCCGACGTTCCGGTACAACCCGGCGGTGCTGGCGCAGGCGTTCGCGAGCCTGGGCTGCCTCTACCAGGACCGGATCATCCTCGGCGTGGGCTCGGGCGAGGCGCTGAACGAGATCGCGACCGGGTTCCGCGGCGCAGGGGAGCAGGAGTGGCCGGAGTTCCGCGAGCGGTACGCGCGGCTGCGCGAGTCGGTGCGGCTGATGCGGGCGCTGTGGTCGGGCGACCGGGTGAGCTTCGAGGGCGAGTACTACTCGACGCATGACGCGTCGATCTACGACCGTCCCGAGGGGGGCGTCCCGATCTACATCGCCGCGGGCGGCCCGCAGGTCGCGAAGTACGCCGGTCGTGCGGGCGACGGTTTCATCTGCACGTCGGGCAAGGGGCAGGAGCTGTACGTGGATCAGCTGATCCCGGCGGTGAAGGACGGCCTGGCCGCGTCGGAGCGGTCGTTCGACTCCTTCGACCGGATGATCGAGATCAAGCTGTCCTACGAGGAGACCCGCGAGGCCGCCCTGGAGAACACCCGGTTCTGGTCGCCGCTGTCGCTGTCGAAGGAGCAGAAGCACGACATCACCGACCCGGTGGAGATGGAGAAGGCCGCGGATGCGCTGCCGCTGGAGACCATCGCGAAGCGATGGATCGTGGGGTCGGACCCGGACGAGGTCGCGGCGCAGATCCAGCAGTACGTCGACTGGGGCTTCAACCACCTGGTGTTCCACGCCCCCGGGCACGACCAGCGCCGCTTCCTGACGCTGTTCGAGCGCGACATCGCCCCCCGCCTGCGCGGCTGAGCGCCGGCGCGCCATCCGCTGCGGCGGGCGGGCTACCTCGCCCGCCGCAGCACCGAGCCGGCGGTCAGGACCACGGCGACGAGGACAGCCGCGGCGGCGCCGTACGCCGCCGCGAAGCCGATGAGGGCGAACCCGGCGCCGAAGGCGGT
>JBASAE010000035.1:0-3203 GCA_049654285.1 Microbacterium sp. | reverse complement strand
GTCGTGCTCCGGGTGAGGGCACGAGCACCAGCCGCTCCAGCGCGACACCCGCCGCGGCGGCCGCCTCGGCGCCGAGGTCGGGGAGACCGACGGCCGCGCACCACGAGCCACGGGCGGATGCCGTGCTGAGGAGTGCGAAGATCAGGCTCAACGAGGGGGAGACGGTGTACACGGATCCGAGCAGCAGACCGCCGCCGGGCAGGATCGATGCCAGGGCGGGCGGTACCGGGAGTACCCTCTCCTCGCCGCGGCGACGCTGCATGCGGCCGATCTCACGGCGCAGTCGCAGCACCTCTCCGGCCCGCTCGTCGGCGGAGGAGAGCATCGGTGCGGTTGCCATCCCCATGCATCCATCCTCGAACAAAGATTCGATTGAATCAACTCTTCGAGGAAGGCTAGTTCGAACTTCCGACATCGCGTGTCCGCCGGCCACCCGACCGCCCGGCGGACACGCCGCTCAGGAGGCGAACGAGGCTGCCAGCAGGGGACGGGTGACCCGGGTCGCGAACCAGACGGTGGCGACGCCGACGGCCAGCACGATCGCGATCGTCAGGAGCGAGAGCGGAGCGGTGATCAGCGCGATGCCCAGCAGCGGGAACACCACGACGGCTGCGGTCAGCGCCGAGCCGATCGCGGTGACCAGCAGCGGCGACATGATCGCCCGGCTGCGCGCCCTGTCCACGGTCTCCAGCGGCACGCCGAGCCGGTGCAGGCTCGCGTGCAGCTCGCGCTGGTCGGCGATCGCGGACGCCTGGTTCACCCCGACCGAGGCAGCGACCATCACGAACGACGCGACCAGGGTGATGATGAGCCCGGTGCGCATGTCGACCACGAGCGCGAGATCCGCGGAGGCCGCGTCCTCCGCGCCCATCACGTTCATCAGTGCCACGCCGGTGCCGGCGAACACCGCCATGAAGCTGGCCATCGCGATGCCGCTCACCTGTCGCCAGGCGGCCTTGGGGGCGTCGAGCACCAGGCGTGCGGCCAGCAGCCGCTCGGGGCGCTCGGCCCTGCGCAGCTGACGCCGTGCGCTGACCTTGAGCACCCACGGGCCGATCAGGTTCAGCGCGGCGAGCGCCCCGCCGAACGCCACGGCGAGACCCAGGATGATCATCACGAGGCCTCCCAGGCTCGGGACGAGCTTCGCCATGACGAACGCCGCGGCGACCGCAGCGACCGCGAGGATCGCACGGATGGCACGCAGCGGTGCGACCTGCGCGCGCGTCCGCACGCCCAACGGCGAGATGGTCACCTGACGCAGTCCGATCACGGCGCTGAGCACGGCGAGCAGCGTCACCGCGGCGACGACGGCCGCGATCCACCAGACGGGCAGGAGGACCGCGGACATCCCCAGCGCGTCCCCGCGGAACGGGATCAGGCCGACGAGCGGGGCGAGGGCCACGTACAGCAGGACCCCCGCGACGGCTCCCAGGGCGGCGATCAGCGCGGACTCGACGATCGTCGCCGTCCCGACGCCCGCCGGGGTGACCCCCAGCAGCCGCAGCGTCGAGAGGCGTTCATCGCGGCGGCGCGCCGAGAGCCGGGCCGCCGCCCCGCCGAGGTTCATCAGGGGGACCAGCAGCAGGGCGAGTGCGATACCGGCCAGGCCCTGGTACAGGCCGGCGTAGTCGTCGGTCCACGTCCAGAAGGTCTGGGCACCGCCGAGCACGATGAGCACCAGCGCGGTGACGATCGCGAAGGCGACGGCGGGGACCGCGATCACGTCCCGCGAGCCGTGCGCGGGGCGCAGCAGCATCCGCAGCACACCCGCGTTCATGCCGACGCCTCCGCGGCGACAGCGCTCTCGCGCATCGCGATCGCACCGTCACGCATCGCGACGGTGCGTGAGCAGCGCGCGGCGACGCCGGGGTCGTGGGTCACCACGACGAGCGTGCGGCCCTGGCCGGTCGTCGACCAGAGCAGGGCGTCCATCACCTCGGACGAGGTGCGGGAGTCGAGTGCGCCGGTGGGCTCGTCGGCGAAGATCAGCTCGGCGCCCGTCACCTGCGCCCTGGCGATGGCGACCCGCTGCGCCTGCCCGCCGGAGAGCTCGCCGATGCGGCGATCCTCCATGCCGTGAAGCCCCAGCGACTGCATCCATGCGGCCGCGTGCGGCAGCGCCTCGGAGCGCTTCAGACCGGTGATCATCAGGGCCAGCGCGATGTTCTCGATCGCGGTCAGCTCCGGGATCAGCAGACCCTGCTGGAACACGAAGCCGAACTTCTCCCGGCGCAGCCTCGACCGTGCCGTCTCGCCGAGGCCGGCGACGTCGACCTGCTCCCCGGACGCCGCGGCGAAGCGCACCGAGCCCGCATCCGGGGCGATGATCCCCGCCAGCACGTGCAGCAGGGTGGTCTTGCCCGAGCCGGAGGCCCCCATGATCGCGATGGACTCGCCGCGGCGGATCGTGAGATCGACGCCGGCGAGGGCGCGGGTGGGGCCGTAGGACTTCTGGAGGGCGAGTGCGTGCAGGATCGGATCGGTCATGCATCCAGCATCCCGTCGTCCCGGGGCGGGGATCGTCGGCCCAGCGGATGATCCCCGCCCCGATCCGTCATCCTGCGGAGTGATCCTGCCGCTTCTGCCACGCGCCCGCGTACGACACCGGCACGAAGCCGATCGCCTCGTTGATGTCGAGCATCGGCCGGTTCTCCTCGGCGTTGAACGTGATGACCCGGGGTGAATCCGGTGCCAGGGCGCGCCAGCGCAGCAGGTTCGCGCACTTCACGAGCAGGCCCAGCCGGTGCCCGCGGTGCTCCCGCAGCACGAGCGTGCAGTACTGATGGGTCACCGCTCCGGGATCGTCGGTCTCGATCACGAGCTCGTTGAACGCGGCGACGCGTCCGCTCTCGACGTGGATCGCGGCCACGACCGACATCCGCTGCCCGGAGTCCAGGATGCGCGCATCGCGGCGCTGCACCCGGGCGGCATCCCACTCCTCCTCGTCGACGGCCAGCGCCCCGGCGGGCACGTCCGTCGACATCCGTGACAGCGCCCAGGCATAGCCGTCGCGGAACTCGGGCGGCGTCGGCAGCGACCACTCGACGACCCGGTACGCGTCGCCCGCGGCGGCCTGAGCCTGCGCGTGCGCCTGCTCGACGGCCTCGAACGACCCGTGCAGGTCGAAGGCGCTGGTGCGCTCGACCTGCTCGAGCACGAAGCCGTGGCGGCCCAGCAGCCCGGCCAGCCGGGTGGCGGGGACC
>JBASAE010000034.1:0-7520 GCA_049654285.1 Microbacterium sp. | reverse complement strand
GACAAGTAGACAGGATGCTTCGTGAATGCGAATCAGGTGACACGTGCGCCGCTGGCGGATCAGGCCGCGGACCTGCTGCTGGAGCGCATCCGATCGGGCGAGTGGCGGCTGGGGGAGCGGCTTCCCGGGGAGACCACCCTGGCCGCGCAGCTCGGAGTAGGACGCTCCACCGTCCGAGAGGCGATCCGCCAGCTCGCCGGCCGTGGAGTGCTCGCCTCGCGGCAGGGCTCCGGTGTGTTCCTCCTGGCGCTGGACGCGCCGGAGGACTGGGACGTCGTGCTGCGACGTGCCGGCATCGTCTCCGTGATCGAGGCACGCGTCGCGATCGAGACCGAGGCGGCCGCGCTCGCCGCGGTACGACGCACCCCCGCCGACCTGCGGGCCGTCCGTCGTGCGCTCGCGCAGCGGGACGCACATCGCACCGACATCGAGAGCCACGTCGACGCCGACACGCTGTTCCATCGCGCGATCGTCGTCGCGGCACACAACCCGGTGCTCGTCGAGCTCTTCGACAGCTTCACGCCCCGGCTGCGTGCGGCGATGATCGACATGCTCCGCATCCGCGGGGAGTTCGGCGGCGACGACGACCATGCTGCGCACGCCGAGCTGGCTGCGGCGATCGCCGCACACGATGCGTCCGCCGCCGCGCGCCTCAGTCGCGCGCATCTGCTGGCCCTGCGGGACGGCCTCGGCTGATCCCTCTGTGAACGCACTCAGGGGATGCACACGGGGCTGCCACCTGGAGCCCGTAGGGTCACGGCATGCTCGATCAACTGCCTGCGCGTTCCGGGGCGATCGACCTGGTCCGGGTGATCGCGGTGACCGCGATCGTCGCCGGACACGTCTTCACGAAGGAGGTCACCGAGGTCGGCCTGTACACGTGGCACGTGGCGGTGTTCTTCATCCTGTCGGGATATCTCTGGAGACCGGGGCGCCCGCTGCGCACCGAGATGGTGCGGCGACTGCAGTCGCTGGGGCGGCCTTATCTCGCGTGGTTCGCGCTCCTCACGGTCGCGCTGCTCGTCGTGAGGCCCGACGGAGCCCTGCCGAAGATCGTCGGCGGCGTGGTGGGCGGCCGCTTCGCGATGATGCCCTATTTCACCCTGTGGTTCGTGTCGGCGCTGTTCTTCACCGCCGTGCTGTTCCGCCTCGTCGAGCGCGTACCGTATCCGCTGCAGTGGGCGATCGGCATCGCCGGCGCCGTCGCCGGATGGGTCTGGGCGGAGCCTCTGTCTCGCACGCCGCTGGGCATCGGATACGTCGCGACCTGTCTGATCTATCTGCTGATCGGTGACGCCGTGCGTCGGATGCGGGAGCGTATCCCGGCGCCGGCGCTCGTCGGTGCCGGGCTGATCGCCGCGGCCGCGGTACTGATCCTCCTGGGCTGGGCGGCACCGTTGGACATCAAGCTCGGCGACAACGGCACGCCGGTGGTCTCCCTCATCGCCTCCAGCTCCGTGTCGATCGGGATGATCCTCGTCGCCGAACGGCTCGTGCGTCCCGGACGGTTCTCCCAGGCGTGCACCCTCCTGGCGCTCCCGCTGCTGACGATCGTGCTCGCGCACCCGCTCGTCCTCTGGCTGGACGTGCCCTCATGGCTGCAGTTCGCCATCGGCATGCTCGTCCCGCTCGCCCTGGGCCTCGCCACCCTGCGCACGCCGCTCGCCCCCTGGATCACCGGTCAGGCGAGACTGCGCATCGCCGGCGAGGAACCGGTCACGGCCTGAAGGGCGAAAGCCCCGCAGCTGCCGGCCGGAGACGATCTCCTGTGACGGGATCGTGAGTCCGCCGTCGCCAAGGCCCGGCACGCCGCAGCCGATTCCCCGCCATGGCATGTCCTGGCGCGCGACATATGCCCCGTGCCGTATGTCACCACGCGTACGCTGAGGACAGCGATCGGCAGCTGCCCTTGGCTCCCACAGCTCAACGGCTCCCGATCGTCAGGGGATGACTATCTCTCTCACCCACGTCGACACGACGAACCCCGGTCCTGTCCGCCAGACCTACTCCGGCAACGCCGAGTTCCCGCCGATGGCGCACGCCTACAAAGAGGTGTCGCGTGTGGTGCGCGAGACCGGCCTGCTGCAGCGCACGCCGAGGTTCTACCTCCTCGTCGCCGGAGCGATCCTGCTCGGATTCGCGGGCTGCATCACGGGGTTCGTCCTGCTCGGCGACAGCTGGCTCCAACTGCTGCTGGCCGCCGCTCTCGGCATCCTGTTCACCCAGGTCGCCTTCCTCGCGCACGAAGCCGCGCACCGGCAGATCCTGGCCTCGGGACCGGCGAACTTCCGTCTCGCACGGGTGCTCGCGGGCGTCGTCGGCATGAGCTACGCGTGGTGGGACTCGAAGCACACCAGGCACCACGGCAACCCGAACACGGTCGGCAAAGACCCCGACATCGAGGTCGACACGATCTCGTTCCTCGATGAGGACGCGGCACGCGCCCGGGGCGTCGTGCGGTGGATCACCCAGCGTCAGGGGTGGCTCTTCTTCCCCTTGCTCCTCCTGGAAGGGCTCAATCTGCATCGGCTGAGCATCACCCATCTGGTCACCGCCGGCCGGGTGAAGGGACGGTGGACCGAGCTCGGCATCATCGCGCTGCGGTTCGGCCTGCTGCTCACGCCGTTGTTCGTGCTTCTGCCGCTCGGGATGGCGTTCGCCTTCCTCGGTGTGCAGCTGGCCGTGTTCGGCCTCTACATGGGCGCCTCCTTCGCGCCGAATCACAAAGGCATGCCGATCATCGCTCCGACCGCGCGACTGGACTTCTTCTCGAAGCAGGTCCGGACCTCACGCAACATCACCGGCGGGTGGTGGGCGACGTGGCTGTTCGGCGGGCTCAACTACCAGGTGGAGCATCATCTGTTCCCCAGCATGTCCCGGCTGCACCTCTCGAAGGCGCGGGAGATCGTGCGGGACTATTGCGCGGCGAACGACGTGCCCTACACCGAGACGACCGTGTGGCGCTCCTACGCCATCGTCGTCCGCTACCTCAATCGGGTCGGCCTCGCCGCCCGTGATCCCTTCGACTGCCCCATCACCGCACAGTACCGACGCGTGTAAGAGGCGGTCGCGTCACTTCCGGTGTGCCTGGTAGTACGCCAGGAGCGCGCGGGTCGACGCGTCCTGCGCCGCCAGGGCATCCGCATCCCCCTCGATCGCCGGGGCGATCTGCAGAGCGAGCTGCTTGCCCAGCTCGACGCCCCATTGGTCGAAGGAGTTGATGCCCCAGATCACGCCCTGTGTGAACGTGATGTGCTCGTACAGGGCGACCAGCTCGCCGAGCGCCGCCGGGGTCAGCGCGGGGGCGAAGATCGAGGTCGTCGGACGGTTGCCACTGAACGTGCGCGCCGCCACCAGCGCCCCCGTGGTGCCCTCGGCCTCGACCTCCTCCGCGCTCTTGCCGAACGCGAGCGCCTTGGTCTGCGCGAGGAAGTTCGCCAGGAACAGGCCGTGCACGTCGCGGCCGTCGTCCTGCAGCGGGTACGCCGGATTCACGAACGCGATGAAGTCGGCCGGGATCAGCCGCGTGCCCTGGTGGATGAGCTGGTAGAACGCGTGCTGGCCGTTCGTGCCCGGCTCGCCCCAGAACACCTCGCCGGTGTCGGTGGTCACCGGCGAGCCGTCCCAGCGGACCGACTTGCCGTTGGACTCCATCGTGAGCTGCTGCAGATAGGCCGCGAAACGACTGAGCTGCTGCGCATAGGGCAGCACCGCGTGTGACTGCGCACCCAGGAAGTTCACGTACCAGACGTTGAGCAGGCCCATCAGCACGGGGACGTTCTGCGCCAGCGGGGTGCTGCGCACATGCTCGTCGACGGCGTGGAACCCGGCCAGCAGATCGCGGAAGGCCGCGGGACCCAGCGTGATCGCCAGCGACAGCCCGATCGCCGAGTCGACCGAGTACCGCCCGCCGACCCAATCCCAGAACCCGAACGCGTTGGCGGGGTCGATGCCGAACGCGGCCACCTTGTCGAGCGCCGTCGACACGGCCACGAAGTGGTGCGCGACGGCGTTCGTCCGGCTCTCGGCGTCCTCGCCGATCGCGCCGGAGGCCGCCAGCCCCGCCCACAGCCAGTCGCGGGCGAGCCGGGCGTTGGTGAGGGTCTCGAGCGTCGTGAACGTCTTGGACGCGACGATGAACAGCGTGGTCTCCGGGTCGAGGTCGGAGGTCTTCTGGGCGAGATCGGTCGGGTCGATGTTCGACACGAAGCGCGCCTGGACACCCGCGTCCGCATAGGGCTTCAGCGCCTCATAGACCATCACGGGGCCGAGGTCCGAGCCACCGATGCCGATGTTCACGACGTGCGTGACCTTCTTGCCCGTGACGCCGCGCCACTCGCCCGAGCGCACCCGGTCGGCGAAGGCCGACAGCGCGTCCAGCACCTCGTGCACGTCCTGATCGATCTGCTGCCCGTCGACGACGAGAGCGGGGGAGGCGCCGGCCGGGCGGCGCAGCGCGGTGTGCAGCACGGCACGGTCCTCGGTGGTGTTGATGTGCTCGCCGGCCAGCATCGCGGCGTACCGCTCGGCGACGCCGGTCTGCTCGGCGAGCCGGACGAGGGCCGCGAGCACCTCGTCGGTGACGAGGTTCTTCGACAGGTCCACCCGCAGGTCGGCGAGATCGAACGTGAGCCGATCGACACGCTGCGGATCGGCGGCGAACCAGCCCCGCAGATCGGGCGAGAAGCCCTCGTGCAGGGCGGTGAGCTCGGCCCAGGCCGAAGTGGTCGTCGGATCGATCGGAGCGGTCATGCCCCCCACGTTAGCGCGCCCTGCGGACACCGTGCGACGATCCGGCGCCCGTGCGACGGCGACATGCATCCGCTGCCGATGACCCGGAGGATGGCGCCGCTGTCCGGGCGGCGCGGTAGCGTTGCCGATGACCTCGTCCGCGCATCCCTGGAGGACCCCATGAAGACCGTGCCGTTCGGATCCGAGACCGCCCCGGCGGTCATCGCCGGGATGATGCGCATCCCCGACAAGACCGATGCCGAGGTGCGCGAGCTCTACGACACCGCGCGGGCCGCGGGGGTCGACTTCTTCGACCACGCCGACATCTACGGCGGCGCGATGCACGTGTGCGAGAGCCGGTTCGCCGATGCGCTGCGGCTCAGCCCCGCGGAGCGGTCCGAGATCGTGCTGCAGACCAAGGCGGGCATCGTCCCCTCGCAGCAGATGTTCGACTTCTCCTACGAGCACCTCATCGCGCAGGTCGAGGGATCGCTGAAGGCGCTGCGCACCGACTACCTCGACGTGCTGCTGCTGCACCGCCCCGATGCGCTGGTCGAGCCCGAGGAGGTCGCTGGCGCGTTCGACGAGCTCGCGGCAGCGGGCAAGGTCCGCGCCTTCGGCGTGTCGAACCACACGCCGCGGCAGATCGACCTGCTGCGCACCGCGGTCACCCAGCCCCTGATCGCCAACCAGCTGCAGCTGTCGATCACGCACTCGCCGATCATCGCTCAGCCGATGGCGATGAACATGCACGGCACGGATCAGAGCACGGTGCTCGACGGCGGCGGGATCGTGGAGTACTGCCGTATCAACGGGATCACCATCCAGGCCTGGTCGCCCTTCCAGGCCGGGTTCTTCACCGGTGTCTTCCTCGGCAACCCCGACTATCCTGAGCTGAACGCCGTGATCGATCGGCTCGCGGAGAAGCACGGCGTCACGCCGATCGGCATCGCCACGGCATGGATCACCCGGCACCCGGCACAGATGCAGGTCGTGCTCGGCACGACGACCCCGCAGCGGGTCGCGGATGCCGCGGCCGGCGCCGACGTCGTGCTGACCCGCGCCGAATGGTACGAGCTGTTCCGCGCCGCCGGGCACATCGTCCCCTAGCCTCATCGTCCCGGACGCTGTTCCGTCACGCTGTTCCGTCGCACCCGAAGGAGGACGACCATGGCGAGTCCGTTGATCGAGGCGGAGGAGCTCCGCGCGCTGCAGGAGGCCGGGGCCGAGGTGCGGGTGCTCGACGCCCGCTGGCAGCTCGGACGCGACGACGGCCGAGAGCAGTACCTCGCAGGGCACATCCCCGGCGCGGTGTTCGTCGACGTGGAGCAGGAGCTCTCACGCCACGGCGAGCCCAGGGAGGGACGGCATCCGCTGCCCGCCGATGAGGACTTCGCCGCGGCCGTGCGGCGCTGGGGCGTCCGTCGGGGCATCCCGGTGGTCGTGTACGACGGTGCGGGGATGCTGGCGGCCTCGCGCGCCTGGTGGGCGCTGCGCCGTGCCGGCATCGCCGAGGTCCGGGTGCTGAACGGCGGGCTGCCCGCGTGGCGGGCGATCGGGGGAGCACTCGAGCCCGGAGAGGTGCGGGTCGGGACGGGCGACGTCGAGGCGTCCTCCCCGGGGACCGCGGGCACGATCGACACCGCGCAGGCCGCGCAGTGGCCCGCGCACGGGCTGCTGTTCGACGTGCGGGCGGCCGAGCGCTACCGCGGCGAGACCGAGCCGCTCGATCCGGTCGCCGGACACATCCCCGGTGCGCGCAGTCTGCCGATCTCGACCCTGCTGGACACGGACGGCCGCTTCCGGTCGCCCCGCGACATCGCGGCCGTCCTCGACGCGGCCGGAGCATCCGGAGACATTCCGATCGCGGCATACTGCGGTTCGGGGATCACCGCCGCGCAGTTCGCGCTCGCCGGAATGGTGGCCGGTCGCGAGGTGACGGTGTATCCCGGTTCATGGAGCTCGTGGTCGAACACCCCGGGCCTTCCCGTCGCGACCGGCGCCGAGCCCGGCGGCGGCTCCGCGGCCTAGACTGGAGGCATGCCGATCATGGGCCTCCTCATCCTCGCGCTGCTGATCGTGTCGCTGATCGACATCATCACGCGCGACGACTCGCAGGTGCGCTTCATGCCCAAGTTCGTCTGGCTGATCCTGGTGATCCTGCTGCCGCCGATCGGCAGCATCCTGTGGTTCGCGATCGGTCGGGAGTACCCCGAGGGCGGCCTGCGGATCGGCCGCGGCGGCGAGCGGGTGCAGCGGACACGTTCCGGTCCGCCCGCGCCGCCCGTGCCGTCCGCCCCGCCGCATCCGGTCGACACCCGCACGACCGAGCAGCAGATCGCCGACCTCGACCGGGAGATCGAGGAATGGCGGTTGCGCGAGGAGATCGCGAAGCGCAAGAAGGAACGCGGCGAGCAGCCCTGATCGTCGCCTCTCCGTGCGCCGTTCAGGAGAGTGACGCCCGCACGGCCTCCTCCAGGGCGGGGTGCCGGAACCGGTAGCCCGCCGCGAGCAGTCGCTCGGGCATCACCCATCGGCTCTTCAGGATCAGCTCGGTCTCGGTGCGGATGCCGATCGCGCCCAGTTCCAGCATCCAGCGCGGCAGGGGAGGGCCGAAGCGCACGCCGAGCGCGCGGCGCACGGTCGCCATGAACGTGCGGTTGTCCGCGGGGTTCGGAGCGGCGGCGTTGACCGGGCCGGCGAGTGCCGGGGTCCGCTCGATGAAGTCGATGATGCCGGCGACATCGTCGACATGGACCCAGCTGAACCGCTGCCTGCCGCCTCGGGCG
>JBASAE010000033.1:0-3664 GCA_049654285.1 Microbacterium sp. | reverse complement strand
CACGGGTCCTCAGGAACCGGCCGGTCGCGCTTCGCGTCGGCCGGTTCCTGTCGGCTGCGGGCCGGAACGGAGGAGTCGTGAGCCGCGGGGGGAGAACCAGGAGCAGAATGGCGGCATGGCCCTGCCCCTCTCCGAGCTCCGGATGCCCGCCCCACAGCATGTCCACGCGGGAGACGGCGTCCGCCTCGCGACCTACACCTGGGGTGACCCGGACGCTCCGGTGGTCGTCATGGTGCACGGCTTCGCATCCGACACACAGGACAACTGGGTGCTCACCGGCTGGATCCGCCGGCTCACGGGCGCCGGGATGCGCGTGCTCGGCATCGACCTGCGCGGCCACGGACGGAGCGAGAAGCCGCACGACCCCGCGGCGTACAGCCTGCGCATCCTCGCCTCCGACGTCGAGACGGTGCTCGACACCTATCTCATCGACACCGCGCGCTACCTGGGCTACTCGCTCGGCGGGAGGGTCGGCTGGCAGGTCGCGCTCGACATCCCCGACCGCATCGAGAGGATCGTGCTCGGGGGCGTGCCCGACGGCACGCCCCTCGATCGGCTCGACTTGGATCAGGTGCAGGACCACCTCGACCACGGCGCGGTCGTGACCGATCCGGTGACGCAGAGCTACCTCGACCTCACCGGGCGTGTGCCCGGCAACGACCTGCGAGCGCTGCTCGCCCTCGCCCGCGGGATGCGGGGCTCGACGATCGCGGCCGACCCCCGGCGCGCACCGTCGCAGCCCGCCCTGTTCGCCACCGGCTCGGAGGACGCCGTGCTCGACGGATCGCGCCGGCTGGCCGACGCCGCGCCGGATGCCCGGGTCTTCGTGATCCCGGGCCGGCACCATTTCAACGCCCCGGCCTCGCGCGACTTCCGCATCGCGGCGGTCGACTTCCTGGCCGGGCAGACCCCCTGAGACGCAAGTCCGGCCAGGCCGCGTCCGATCGATCCGGCTTTCCGCCAACCTGTGGGAATCCGCCGAAGGCGCAGGATGTTCTCCCCGATGTCGGAGGTCACGCCTACGCTCGAAGACAGAGCCCGCGAGGGCGGTGCCGGAGGAGGAACCCATGAAGGCCGTATTCGCAGGAACCGTGCTCGCCGAGGCCGATGACTCCGAGCTGGTGCAGATCGAGGGCAACTACTACTTCCCGCCGTCGTCGCTGCATCCGGCCGCCTTCGCGGAGAGCCCGACGCCGTACACGTGCCCGTGGAAGGGCGCCTGCCAGTACTTCTCGATCGTGATCGGGGACGATACCTACCACGACCTCGCCTGGTCGTATCCCGAGCCGTACCCCACCGCGATCGAGAAGGTGGGACGAGACTTCTCCGGTTTCGTCGCTTTCGCCCCCGACGTGGAGGTGCGCTCGTAGCCGGCTGCGAGCCCGACGCCTGATGATCGAGTTCCGATCGGTATCGAAGACCTTCCCCGACGGCACGACCGCCGTCGCTGATTTCAGCCTGCAGATCCCGGCGCGCAAGACCACGGTGTTCGTCGGGTCGTCCGGATGCGGCAAGACCACGCTGTTGCGCATGATCAACCGCATGGTCGAGCCGACGTCGGGAGATGTGCAGATCGACGGCGCGAGCGTGCTCGACGGGGATCCGGTGGCGCTGCGCCGCCGGATCGGCTACGTCATGCAGAACTCCGGGCTCATGCCGCACTTCACGGTGCTCGACAACGTCGCTACGGTGCTGCGTCTCACCGGCGTCCCGCGCGCGGCCGCGCACGAGCGCGCCCGGGAGCTCCTGGACACCGTCGGCCTCGACCGGGCGCTCGCGAGTCGCTATCCCGCGCAGCTCTCCGGCGGTCAGCAGCAGCGTGTCGGCGTCGCACGCGGGCTCGCCGCCGACCCCAACATCCTGCTCATGGACGAGCCGTTCGGCGCGGTCGACCCGATCGTGCGCACGGATCTGCAGCAGGAGCTGCTGCGGCTCCAGCGCGAGCTCGGCAAGACCGTGGTGTTCGTCACGCACGACATCGACGAGGCCTTCCTGCTCGGGGATCAGGTCGTCATCCTCGACGTCGGCGCGCGCATCGTGCAGCGCGGCACGCCGAGCGAGATCATCGAGAACCCCGCCGACGACTTCGTCGCCGCGTTCATCGGCGGCGGCACGAGGCGGCTGCGGCTCAAACGCACCGATCGAGGAACGTTCGTTGTCGACCAGCACGGTCGCACGCAGGGTACGGTCATCGACGAGACGCCGACCATGGACGGCCGGTCGGCCGCAGGAGACGGCGCAGGCGTGCCGCGCGGCGCGGGCGCCGAGGGCTGACATGGACTGGATCCTGCAGAACCTCGGGATGATCCTGGAGCTCGCCGGCGTGCACCTGCGTCAGAGCCTCATCGCGCTCGTGCTCGGCTTCGTGCTCTCGGTGCCGCTGGGCTGGACGGCATGGCGATTCCGACTGCTGCGCGGCGGGATCGTCGTCATCACCGGACTGCTCTACACGATCCCCTCCCTGGCGCTGCTGATCCTGCTGCCCGCACTGGCCGGCTACTCGGCCCGGAGCGAGGCGAACCTCGTCGCCGCCCTCACGATCTACGCGATCGCCATCCTGGTGCGCGCGGTCGCCGACGGGCTCGACTCGGTCGATCCCGATGTGCGGCAGTCGGCGACCGCGATGGGCTACGGGGCGGGACGCCGGTTCTTCGCCGTGGAGTTCCCGCTCGCCGGCCCCGTGATCCTCGCGGGGGTGCGGGTCGCGGCGGTCTCGACGATCTCGCTCGCCACGGTCGGCATCCTCGTCGGCGTCACGAACCTCGGCTACCTGTTCACCGCCGGCCTTGACCGCCGGCTCATCGCCGAGGTCCTCGCGGGGGTCCTCGCCACGGTGCTCATCGCGCTCGTCGTTGACCTCCTGCTGGTGCTGCTGGGCCGTGCGATCATGCCGTGGGCGCGGTCCGCGGCGCCGAGGTCGCAGCGACGGATGCCGCGCGAAGCGCCCGCACGCGGCAGGCTCGGGACGGATGGCGCGGCATGAACCTGTTCGCCGATGCGATCGCCTGGCTGCTGAACCCCGCGCAGTGGCAGGGCAACTACGCGCTGCCCGTGCTGCTCGGCCAGCATCTGTTCTACACCCTGGTGTCGGTCGCGATCGCCGCCGTGATCGCGATCCCAGCCGGCTGGCTGATCGGGCACACCGGTCGCGGCCGTGAGATCGCGGTGGCCTTCACCGGTGCTGCTCGGGCACTGCCCTCGTTCGGCCTGCTCATCCTGCTGGTGCTCCTGCTCGGTGTGCTGCACACGACCGCGGCGGCGGTCATCACCTTCGTGCTGCTCGGCATCCCGCCGCTGCTCGCCGGGGCGTACACCGGGTTCGAGGCGATCGACCGCCGTGTGGTCGACGCCGCGCGGGCGATGGGGATGACCGAGCGGCAGGTGCTCTGGAAGGTCGAGGTGCCGCTCGGCCTGCCGCTGCTCGTCGGAGGGGTGCGCCAGGCGGTGCTGCAGGTGATCGCCACCGTCACGATCGCCGCGTACGTGAACCTGGGAGGGCTGGGCTGGCCGATCATCCAGGGCATCCCGCTGCAGCGCTTCGACCAGGTGCTCGCCGGTGCGATCCTCGTGGCCGCCCTCGCCCTGCTCGCCGATCTGCTGCTCTCCCTGCTGCAGCGCATGGCCGTGCCGATGGGGCTGAGGACGCCCCGGGGCGGTGCGGGAG
>JBASAE010000032.1:0-3497 GCA_049654285.1 Microbacterium sp. | reverse complement strand
CTCCAGGAACACGTTGAGATCGGCGACGCCGGGCAGCTGCGCCTCGACGGCCGCGCGGTGCGCGCGCCCCGTGACCACGGCGATGCGGTCCTGCCCGGCGAGGGGCGCCAGCCGATCCCAGGTGTCGCGGAGCAGGGAATGCCCCGAACCGGTCAGGTCGTGCAGGAACTTCGGCGCATCGGCGCGGGAGAGAGGCCAGAGCCTGCTTCCGATCCCGCCGGCGGGGATCACCGCGTAGAAGTCCTCGATGGGCTCGCTCATGATCCCAGGGTATCGGTGCAGGAAATCTCGACGTCGAGATAGTTAGGTGCGCCTTCGTCGCTCTCAGCGATCTGACAGGAATAGGATGGACGCGATCGGGCGTGCCCGGCACGCATCCGACGCCATATCGATCAGGGAGGATGACTGTGTCCGCAAGCACACGCCCCGCACCGTCGATTTCGGAGACGACGTCCAAGACTCCGCGAGGAACCCTCTACCGGGGGCGAGAAGGCATGTGGTCGTGGGTGCTGCACCGCATCACCGGAGTCGCCATCTTCTTCTTCCTCCTGGTGCACGTGCTCGACACGGCGCTGATCCGGGTCTCCCCCGAGGCGTACGACGCCGTGATCGGCACCTATAAGAACCCGATCATGGCGCTCGGCGAGGTGGTGCTCGTCGCCGGCATCGTGTTCCACGCGATGAACGGCCTGCGGATCATCCTCGTCGACTTCTGGTCGAAGGGCGCCCGCTACCAGCGCCAGCTGTTCTGGGGCGTGATCGCCGTCTGGGTCGTGCTGATGGCCGGCTTCGTCCCGCGCCACCTCATGTTCGCGTTCGGAGGCAACTGATGACCGCTACCGCCACAGCGCCCGCTGCGCGCCGCCAGCGCGGCGTCAACCTCGAGAAGTGGGGATGGCTGTTCATGCGCGCCTCCGGCGTCGTGCTGATCGTGCTCATCTTCGGCCACCTGTTCGTCAACCTGATGATCGGCGGCGGCATCCACGCGATCGACTTCGGCTTCGTCGCCGGCAAGTACGCCACGCCGTTCTGGCAGTGGTGGGACGTGCTCATGCTGTGGCTCGCCCTGATCCACGGCGGCAACGGCATGCGCACGATCGTGAACGACTACGTCACGCACGAGGGCGTCCGCAAGACGCTCGTCGGCGCGATCGGCCTCGCCGCGGCGCTGCTGATCGTGCTCGGCACCCTCGTGGTCTTCACCTTCGACCCCTGCAACGGCGTGCTGGAGAGCGGCGCCATGTGGGACACCTGCCAGGCCCTAGGCAAGTAGCAGCGAGCAAGTAAGAGATAGGCATACGAGTGACTGCGCAGACCCAGGACTCCGTCATCCGCGACGGCGTGCACTACCACCAGTTCGACATCGTCATCGTGGGCGCGGGAGGCGCCGGGATGCGGGCCGCCATCGAGGCCGGGCCCGGGGCGAAGACCGCCGTGATCTCCAAGCTGTACCCCACGCGCTCGCACACCGGCGCCGCCCAGGGCGGCATGGCGGCCGCGCTCGCGAACGTCGAGGACGACAACTGGGAGTGGCACACCTACGACACCGTCAAGGGCGGTGACTACCTCGTCGACCAGGACGCCGCCGAGATCCTCGCCAAGGAGGCCATCGACGCGGTCATCGACCTGGAGAACATGGGCCTGCCGTTCAACCGCACGCCCGAGGGCAAGATCGACCAGCGCCGGTTCGGTGGGCACACCCGCGAGCACGGCAAGTCGCCGGTGCGCCGCGCGTGCTACGCCGCCGACCGCACCGGGCACATGATCCTGCAGACGCTGTTCCAGAACTGCGTCAAGCTCGGCATCAACTTCTTCAACGAGTTCTACGTGCTCGACCTGGTCACCGTGAAGGACGCCGAGGGCCGCACCGGCATCGCCGGCGTCGTGGCCTACGACCTCGCCACCGGCGAGCTGCACGTCTTCCAGGCCAAGGCCGTGATCTTCGCGACCGGCGGGTTCGGCAAGATCTTCAAGACCACCTCGAACGCGCACACCCTGACCGGCGACGGCGTCGGCATCGTGTGGCGCAAGGGGCTGCCGCTGGAGGATCTGGAGTTCTTCCAGTTCCACCCGACCGGGCTGGCCGGTCTCGGCATCCTCCTCACCGAAGGCGCCCGCGGCGAGGGCGCGATCCTGCGCAACGCCTCGGGCGAGCGCTTCATGGAGCGCTACGCGCCCACCATCAAGGACCTCGCGCCGCGCGACATCGTCGCCCGCAGCATGGTGCAGGAGGTCGCGGAGGGACGCGGCGCCGGTCCGCACAAGGACTATGTGCTGCTGGACTGCACCCACCTGGGTGCCGAGGTCCTGGAGACCAAGCTCCCCGACATCACCGAGTTCGCCCGCACCTACCTGGGCGTCGACCCGGTCGTCGAACCGGTCCCGGTGATGCCGACCGCGCACTACGCGATGGGCGGCATCCCCACCAACAACAACGCCGAGGTGCTGCAGGACAACACCACGGTCGTCCCCGGCCTGTACGCCGCCGGCGAGTGCGCCTGCGTCTCGGTGCACGGCTCGAACCGGCTCGGCACCAACTCGCTGCTGGACATCAACGTGTTCGGCAAGCGCGCCGGCCGCAACGCCGTCGAGTACGTCAAGACCGCCGACTTCCAGCCGCTGCCGGACGACGCGGTGCACGGCGTGCGGGACATGATCGAGGGGCTGCGGGCGAGTCAGGGCACCGAGCGCATCGCCGTGCTGCGCAAGAAGCTGCAGGACGAGATGGACAAGGGCGCCCAGGTGTTCCGCACCGAGGAGTCGCTCACCCACGTGCTCGGCGTCATCGAGGAGCTGCGCGAGCGCTACAAGAACGTGCACGTCGACGACAAGGGCCACCGGTTCAACACCGATCTGCTCGAGGCCGTCGAGCTCGGCTTCCTGCTGGACATCGCCGAGGTCGTCGTCTACGCCGCCCGCAATCGCCAGGAGAGCCGCGGCGGCCACATGCGCGACGACTATCCGAAGCGCGACGACGAGAACTACATGAAGCACACGATGGCCTATCTGGTCGGCGACCCGCACTCGTCGGACGCCACCGACCACATCAAGCTGGACTGGAAGCCCGTGGTGTTCACGAAGAACGAGAAGGGCGAGTTGAACTACCCGCCGATGGAGAGGAAGTACTGATCATGTCCGATGTCGCAGAGGCACCCGCCGCGTCTGACAGCGGAGTCCAGTCGTACCTCGTCACGTTCATCATCCGTCGCTTCGACCCCGAGGTCGACGCCGAGCCGCGCTGGGTCGACTACGACGTGGAGCTGTACTCCACCGATCGCGTGCTCGACGCGCTGCACAAGATCAAGTGGGAGGTGGACGGCTCGCTGAGCTTCCGCCGCTCCTGCGCGCACGGCATCTGCGGCTCGGATGCGATGCGCATCAACGGTCGCAACCGCCTGGCGTGCAAGACCCTGATCAAGGATCTCGACATCTCCAAGCCGATCTACGTCGAGGCGATCAAGGGGCTCCCGCTGGAGAAGGACCTCATCGTCGACATG
>JBASAE010000031.1:0-2594 GCA_049654285.1 Microbacterium sp. | reverse complement strand
GTGTAGACCACGGCATCCGACTCCCGCGGGATCGTCGCCCCCTGGGTGTTGCAGATCGACAGCGTGCGCGCGCCGCGCTCGCGCGCGTACTTGACGGCCATCAGGGTGTCCATCGTCTCGCCGGACTGGCTGATCGAGATCACCAGGGTGTCGTCGCCGATCACCGGGTCGCGGTAACGGAACTCATGCGCGAGCTCGACCTCGACCGGGACGCGCGCCCACTGCTCGAGCGCGTACTTGCCCACCAGAGCGGCGTAGGACGCCGTGCCGCACGCGGTGATGATCACCCGGTTGAGCCCGGTGAACAGCTCGTCGAGACCGTCGAGCTCGGGGATCACGACCTCGTCGCCCTGGACCCGGCCGCGGATGGTGTTGGCGACGGCCTCGGGCTGATCGGCGACCTCCTTCGCCATGAAGCTCGGCCAGCCGCCCTTCTCGGCGGCCGCGGCGTCCCAGGAGACCTCGAAGGGCTGCGGCTCGACGGAGACGCCGTCGAAATCGGTCACCGTCACCGATGAGGGGGTGATCGCGACGATCTGGTCCTGACCGATCGCGAGCGCCCTGCGGGTGTGCTCGACGAACGCCGCGACGTCGGAGCCGAGGAAGTTCTCCCCCTCGCCCAGCCCGATCACGAGCGGCGAGTTGCGCCGGGCCCCCACGACGAGCCCGGGCTGGTCCTGATGCATCGCCAGCAGCGTGAACGCGCCTTCGAGCCGGTTCACCACCGCACGGAACGCCGAGGCCAGATCGCCGGTGCGACGGTACTCCTCACCGAGGAGGGCGGCGGCGACCTCGGTGTCGGTCTCGCTGCGGAAGGTCACCCCGGCTCCGGTCAGCTCATCGCGCAGCGTCGCGAAGTTCTCGATGATGCCGTTGTGGATGACCGCCAGCCTGTCGTCGTCGGCGAGGTGCGGGTGGGCGTTCACGTCGGTCGGACCGCCGTGCGTCGCCCACCGGGTGTGGCCGATCCCGGTGCTTCCGTCGGCGAGGGCGGCGTCCGTCAGGGAATCGCGCAGCACCGCGAGCTTGCCGGCTTTCTTGCGCATGCCCAGCGCGCCCGACTCGTCGATGACGGCGATGCCGGCGGAGTCGTAGCCGCGGTATTCGAGGCGGGCGAGCCCGGCGAGCAGGATGTCCTGGCTGGGGCGCGGGCCCACGTATCCGACGATTCCACACATGGTCCCAGAATAAACGCGCCGTTTTGCGAGGAATCTGTACGAAACGGCGAGCAGGGTGCCCGGACGATCGAACGCCCACGCCGCTCGGGGTGATGGCGTGGGCGTTCGCGTCCCGAGATCGAATTCCGGTCGGCGCCTTTCGGTCAGCCGGTAGCGGAAGAGCCCGTGACGGAGGCGGACGACGGGACGTCTACCTCCGGAGAAGGAACGGACTCGTCTTCGGGACGTGCGGTCGGATGGGATAGATCCGCCGCAGTCTCTGGTGTCGTCGGAGCGGGAGCCGTCGCCGCGGGGCCGGGAACGGAGGCGGAGTCCTCCGGCTCCCCGGCCGGCACGGCGGGTTCCGATGCGTTCTCGCCCGGCTCGGCGACGTCGTCCGGAATGTCCGGATCGGTCTCGGGACGCCCGGGATCGGAGGGCCCGCCTCCCGGCGTCGTCCCGTCGGGGCCACCGTTGATGGGGCCTCCGTCGTCCTCGCCGGGAGAACCGTCTCCCTGGCTGCCCTGACCCGGCTCCCCCTGGCCCTCGCCCGGTGACGTGTCGGGGTCGAAACCGCACTTCTGGCCCAGCGGGAAGAGGAGGTCGTCGAGCCGGACGGTGCTCGTCTGCACGCTCGACGCGTTCGCCGTCAGGTAGCGGAACGACAGGATCCCGTGGTTCGCGATCTGCGAGGGCAGCGGGCGCACGAACGCCTCCGCTCGCCCGGACTCGTCGATCACGACGGGACCGAGGTCGACGCCCTCCAGCTGCGACATCACGGTGGCGCCCGGGAGTCCTGTCAGCGGGATGCGCAGCGTGATGCTCGAGAGCGGGTTCCCTCCCCGATCGAACATGCACACGACATCCGACCCGATCGTCGGCATGCCCACGACCGGATCGGTGGCCCCGGGCTCCGCCGGCTCCGGCTCCGCCGGTCCGGGACTCGGGTCGATCGGCCTCGTCGGATCAGCGGGCGTCGGCTCCGCAGGCTTCGGCTCGGCGGGCCTCGGCCCCGCAGGCGTCACGGGCTTCGGCTCGGCGGGCGTCACCGGACTCGACGCGACCGGTCTCCCCTCCTCCGCGGTCGCCGACGGGGCGGCCGTCGGGTCGGAGACGACGGAAGGATCCGTCTCGACCTCCTGCTCCCCGCCCTCCTGCTCCACGACGAGCGATTCGACCGGCGGCTCCGCCGGCTCCATCGCCACCGGCGGTCGGGCAGCCTGCTCAGGCAACGGTGCGACGGCGGGCGTGGCCCCGTCCGCCGGGACACCCGATTCGATCGTCGCATCGATCGGAGCGCCGGCCGATGCGCTCTCATCCGTGGCGAGCGCCACCGGGGTCGCAGGGGCGCCGGTCAGCGTGCCCGCGACGATCGCCCCGGCGACGACGAGGGCCGCGACGCCCCCGCCCGCTACGAGGCCGGTGCCGCTGAAGATG
>JBASAE010000030.1:0-1874 GCA_049654285.1 Microbacterium sp. | reverse complement strand
GCGCCCGCCCCGCGACCCGTCGTTCAGGTCGCGATTCGCGCCAGACTCAGGCACGCCACGGTGTCCAGGTCGCGGTTCGCGCCGCTCCGCCGTCTGAGCGCTGCGAACCGCGACCTGAACGAAGAAGCGACCCGGGCAGCGGGACGGATCGCGACCCGAGCAGGCAAGGGCCGGGTCAGACGCCCACCGCCGCGGCGCGCTGCGCGAGCCGGGTCCAGGTCTCGACCACCGTGTCCGGGTTCAGGGACATCGACTCGATGCCCTGGTCGAGCAGCCAGTCGGCGAGGTCGGGATGGTCGGACGGACCCTGCCCGCAGATCCCGACGTACTTGCCACGCCGCAGACACGCCTCGATCGCCATCGACAGCATCTTGCGCACCGCGGGGTCACGCTCGTCGAACGTCGACGCGACCAGGGCGGAGTCCCGGTCGAGGCCGAGCGTCAGCTGGGTCATGTCGTTGGACCCGATCGAGAACCCGTCGAAGTGGTCGAGGAACTCGTCCGCCAGCAGCGCGTTCGACGGCACCTCGCACATCATCACGACCTCCAGACCGTTCTCGCCGCGCCGCAGGCCGTTCGCCGCGAGGAGGTCGATGACGGCGGCGCCCTCGGCGACCGTGCGCACGAACGGGATCATGATCTTGACGTTCGTCAGGCCCATCTCGTCGCGCACCCGGCGCAGCGCCTCGCACTCCAGCTCGAAGCACTCCCGGAAGTCCTCGGAGATGTACCGGGACGCCCCGCGATATCCGATCATCGGGTTCTCCTCGTGCGGCTCGTAGCGGTCGCCGCCGAGCAGGCCCAGGTACTCGTTCGACTTGAAGTCGCTCATCCGCACGATCACCGGCTCGGGCGCGAACGCCGCCGCCAGCATCCCGACGCCTTCGGCGACGCGCTGCACGAAGAAGTCACGCGGCGAGGGGTACGCCGCGATCCGCTCGGCCACCTGCTCCTGCAGTTGCTCGGGCAGGCTCTCGTACTCGAGCAGCGCTCGCGGGTGGATGCCGATCTGCCGGTTGATGATGAACTCCAGCCGCGCCAGGCCCACGCCCCGGTTCGGCAGCCGGGAGAACGAGAACGCCTGGTCCGGCGTGCCCACGTTCATCATGATCTTGACCGGCACCTCGGGCATCCTGTCCAGCCGGGTCTCCTCCTCGGCGAAGTCGAGGATGCCCTGGTACACGAACCCGTCGTCGCCCTCGGCGCACGAGACGGTCACGTCGAGTCCGTCCGGGAGCACCCGGGTGGCATCGCCCGTCCCGACGACCGCCGGGATGCCGAGCTCCCGCGCGATGATCGCGGCGTGGCAGGTGCGCCCGCCCCGGTTGGTGACGATCGCGGAGGCCTTCTTCATGATCGGCTCCCAGTCGGGATCGGTCATGTCGGCGACCAGCACGTCACCGGCGCGGAACCGGGCCATGTCGTCGATGCTGCCCAGCACGCTCACCGGGCCCGCGCCGATCTTCTGGCCGATCGCGCGACCGGTCGCCAGCACGTCGCTGCGCCCGGCGAGCACGAAGCGGCGCATGACGTTGGCGTCCGCCCGCGACACCACGGTCTCGGGTCGGGCCTGCAGGATGTAGATCCTGCCGTCGGCGCCGTCGAGCGCCCACTCGATGTCCATCGGACGTCCGTAGTGCCTCTCGATCGTGACCGCGTGCCGGGCGAGCTCGGTGACCTCGGCGTCCGTGATGCTGAGCAGCCGGCGCTGCTCGTCCGGCACGTCCTCGAACACCGTCGTGCCGCCGACGCTGCGGCCCGCGGTGTAGCGCATCGCGACGGCCTTCTCGCCGACCGCGCGCTTCAGGATCGCCGGCCGGCCGGCCGCGAGCGCAGGCTTGTAGACGTAGAACTCGTCGGGGTTCACGGCGCCC
>JBASAE010000029.1:0-4106 GCA_049654285.1 Microbacterium sp. | reverse complement strand
CCGTCACGCTCACGGGCTGGGTCGACCGTCGTCGTGATCACGGAGGAGTCGCCTTCATCGATCTGCGGGACGCGTCGGGCATCGCCCAGGTCGTGATCCGCGACGAGGAGACCGCGCATCCCCTGCGCAGCGAGTTCGTGCTGAAGGTGACCGGCACCGTCTCGCAGCGCCCCGAGGGCAACGCGAACCCGCACCTGCCCACCGGGGAGATCGAGGTCATCGCGACCGGGGTCGAGGTGCTCAACGAGTCGGCCCCGCTGCCGTTCCCGGTGTCCACCGGGCTGGAGAGCGCGGACCCGGTCGGCGAGGAGGTGCGCCTCAAGCACCGCTATCTCGACCTGCGCCGCCCCGCTCCCGCGAAGGCGATGCGGCTGCGCTCGCAGGTGTACAAGGCGATCCGCGACGTGCTGCACGAGCGCGAGTTCGTCGAGGTGGAGACCCCGACACTGACCCGCTCGACGCCCGAGGGCGCCCGCGACTTCCTGGTGCCGGCCCGCCTGCACCCGGGCAGCTGGTACGCGCTGCCGCAGTCGCCGCAGCTGTTCAAGCAGCTCCTCATGGTGGGCGGCATCGAGAAGTACTACCAGATCGCGCGCTGCTACCGCGACGAGGACTTCCGCGCCGACCGCCAGCCCGAGTTCACGCAGCTCGACATCGAGATGAGCTTCGTCGACCAGGAGGACGTCATCGAGATGATGGAGGCCGTCATCGTCGCGATGTGGGCCACCATCGGCGTCGAAGTGCAGACCCCGATCCCGCGGATGACCTACGCCGACGCGATGCGGCTCTACGGCTCGGACAAGCCCGACCTGCGCTTCGGGCTGCCGATCGTCGAGGCGGCGGAGTACTTCTCGGAGACCCCCTTCCGCGTGTTCCAGTCGGAGTACGTCGGCGCGGTGCTGATGCCCGGCGGTGCCTCACAGCCCCGCAAGACGCTCGACGCCTGGCAGGACTGGGCCAGGCAGCGCGGCGCCCGCGGCCTCGCATATGTCTTGTTCAACGAGGACGGCACGCTCGGCGGGCCGGTCGCGAAGAACCTCACCGAGGCCGAACAGGCGGGCCTCGCGGAGCTCGTGGGAGCGGCGCCTGGCGACTGCGCGTTCTTCGCCGCCGGTTCCGCGAAGGAGTCCCGTGCGCTGCTCGGTGCCGCGCGCGTCGAGATCGGCCGTCGCCTGGGTCTGCTGGACCCCGACGTGTTCGCGTTCACCTGGGTGGTGGACGCCCCGATGTTCGAGCCTGCGGCGGATGCCGTGGCATCCGGCGATGTCGCGGTCGGCGCGGGAGCCTGGACCGCGGTGCACCACGCCTTCACCGGCCCGAAGCCCGAGTTCGAGGACACCTTCGACACCGACCCCGGCTCGGCGCTGGCCTACGCGTATGACATCGTGTGCAACGGCTCGGAGTTGGGCGGCGGCTCGATCCGCATCCACCGCGAGGACGTGCAGAAGCGCGTCTTCAAGGTCATGGGGATCAGCGAGGAGCAGGCGCAGGAGAAGTTCGGCTTCCTGCTGGACGCCTTCGCCTTCGGCGCCCCGCCGCACGGCGGCATCGCGCTGGGCATGGACCGCGTGCTGCAGCACCTCACCAAGGCCGACTCGATCCGTGAGGTGATCGCGTTCCCGAAGTCGGGCAACGGCTTCGACCCGCTCACCGAGGCCCCGGGCACGATCTCGCCCGAGCAGCGCAAGGAGGCCGGCGTCGACGTCGTCCCGGAGGACGCTCCCACGGACTGACTCGTCACACGACGAACGGGCTGTCGGGGATCCCCATCCCGGCAGCCCGTCGGTCGTGACCGACGCCTGCACGTAGTAAGTGAGTACGGCCGGAAACGTGACGCGCTTTATGAAAATCGTTTGACCGCGAACCGAATGTCCGCCGAACGGCTCAGCGAACGGCGAGCAGCGGAGCGATGTTCTCGTTCCAGACGTCGACGCCGAGCCTGCCGATCAGCGCGAGCACGACGATGAGGAACACCACCCGGATGAACCGGGCACCGCGGGCGATCGCCATCCGCGAGCCGAGGTAGCTGCCGGCGGCGTTCGCCGCGGCGAGCAGCAGGCCCAGCATCCACAGCACCGAGCCGTGCGGGATGAACAGCAGCAGCGCGCCCGTGTTCGTCGCGAGGTTCACGATCTTCGCCTTCGCGCTCGCCTGCAGGAAGTCGTATCCCAGCAGTGCCACCAGTGCGATCACCAGGAACGTGCCGGTGCCCGGACCGATCAGGCCGTCATAGAAGCCGATCACGACCCCTGCCACCCCGGCGACCACGTAATGCTTCCCGCCCGAGAACCTCAGCGCCGTCCGCGCCCCGAGCTGCGGCTTGGCGAGCGTGAACACCGCGACGGCGAGGAGAGCCATGACGATGATCGGCTTGAACGCCGCGGCCGGGAGCACGGTCGCCACCGCCGCCCCGCCGAAGGATCCGATCAACGCGACCAGGGCCATCGGCAGGGCCGTGCGGATGTCGGGCTTTGCCCGCCGGTAATAGGTGGCACTGCTCACGGCGGTGCCGAATACTGAGGCCAGCTTGTTCGTCGCCAGCGCCTGCACCGGTGCGATCCCGGGGATCAGCAGCAGGGCGGGCAGCTGCAGCAGGCCACCCCCGCCCACCACGGCATCCACCCAACCGGCGGCGAACGCGGCCAGCACGATGAGGATCAGCACCCCTCCGGTGAGCTGATCCAGCCCGAAAAACGCTCCGATGTCCACCTGTTCAGAATGTCAGATCGGCGGTCGCCGGCATCACGCCGAGCGCACATCCCGGAAGACCACGGAGGCACCGTCTCAGAACAGCAGCGGGTCCGGTGCGGCGCGCGAGGCGTCCGGAGATCATGAGTGCAGGAATCGAGAAAGATGACGCGGAGGACGACAGGAACCCTCATGAGTCCCCACGGGATCGATTATCCTGCTGCGAGAGGGGCGATCTGCGCGATTCTCGCCCCGTCCCCAGCGGGATCCGAACCCTCAGTGCGCGAAGGGTCGTCATGGACGCTGCCTCACACAACGCCGATGACGCCTTCGCCGTGCCCGCGGAACGAGCAACGATGACGGACATCGAGCTTCTCGACCAGCTCCGCGGCGGCGATCCCGGCGCCTACGAAGAGCTGTGGCGCCGACATGTCGGCGTCGCACGCCGCGCCGCAAGCCGGATGACGTCCGCAGATCAGGACGACCTCGTCTCCGAGGCGTTCCTCGCGGTCTACCGGCAGGTCGCGGTGGAGGGCAAGGGCCCGCGGACGTCGTTCCGCGCCTACCTGTTCACCGTCATGCGCAACCTCGCCGCGCGCTGGTACCGGGAAGGCCGCCCGTTCGTCTCCGACCCGGACGCCGATGTGGCCATCGATGAGAGCGGCTTCGAGCGCGTCGAGCGCGAACAGGACGACGCCCAGCTGCTCGACGCGTTCCGCGCGCTGCCCGTCCGCTGGCAACGCGTGCTCTGGCTGTCCGAGGTCGAAGGAGTGGCACGGCCGGCCATCGCCGCCGAGTTGGGGATTCGCGCGAACGCCGTCTCCGCGCTGCAGCGACGGGCGCGCGGCGGGCTGCGGCAGCAGTGGCTGGTCCAGCAGCTGCCCCGCGATCTGCGCGACGACGCCCACCACGTGGCGGCAGCGCTGCCGGCCCGGGTCATCACCGGCCGACCGGATCGCAATCCCGCGGTGGAGCTCCACCTCGCCGGCTGCCGGCGGTGCAGCGAGGCGGAGAGGGACCTGCGTCTCGCCTATGGCAACGGACGCGGCACTGCGGTATCGGTCAGCGGCCTCGCTGCGCTCGGGGTGATCCTCCCGACCGCGACGACGCTGTTGGCCGCGCCGGTCAGCGGCACCCTCGCCGCCGGTGTGGGCCTCACGCTGGTCGGCTCCGCCGCCGCGGTCGTGGGCGCACTGACGATCGGGCTCGGCACGGGCATCATCCCTTTTCCCATCGCACTCCCCGGCACGCCGTCGGTGATGGCGGCGGCCCCTGCGGAGTCGACCGTAGCGTCGACCCCGGACGCCGCACGCAGAGTGGCGCCGGCTCCCCCACCGACCCCGGCGGCGACGCCAGCGCCGCCGGCAGCCGCTCCCAGACCCACCAGCCCGGGGGAAGAACCCGCGCCGATCGACTTC
>JBASAE010000028.1:0-2608 GCA_049654285.1 Microbacterium sp. | reverse complement strand
GACGATGTCCGGAAGTGAGGAGAAGGCAATGTCGGAAAGAATCGATGTCGAGAACGTCGCACCCTGGGGTGCGTCGATGCGATACTCGCGGGCGGTGCGGATCGGCCCCCTCATCGAGGTGAGCGGGACGACGGCCGTCGACGAGGAAGGCAACGTCGTCGCCGTGGGCGACGTCGCAGGGCAGGTTCGTCAATGTTTCTCCATCGTGGAGCGGGCGCTGCGTGACGTGGGCGGCTCCCTCGGCGACGTGATCAGGACCCGGCTCTTCGTCGTGGACATGTCGACGTGGGGGAGTGCCGGCGCCGCGCACGACGAAGTGTTCGCAGGTCTCCCCGCACCGGCCAGCAGCGCGGTGGGCATTGCGGCCCTCCTGCACCCCGACCTCCTCGTCGAGGTCGAGGTCACGGCGTACATCGCGGATCGGACATCATGACCGCGGAGTGTGGTTTCGGGATAGACGGCACCCGTGCCCTGGTCACCGGCGCCGCGGGCGGGATCGGATCCGCGGTGGTCGCCCGACTCCTTTCGGAGGGCGTCGACGTCGTCGCGGTCGACCGGGACGAAGAGGGGCTGGAACGGCTCCGCGATCGCGCCGGATCGGAGCGGCTGAGCACGCAGGTGTTCGACGTGTCGCGGCTGGAGGCGATCGATGCCTTCGTGGCAGACATCACAAGCGACGGGCTGCGTGTGGACAGCCTGGTGCATCCGGCGGCGATCCTGCGCCGCGGCACGCTCGCAGAAGCGGGCATCGACGACGTCCGACGACATCTCGACATCAACCTGGGGGCGACGCTTGTCCTCAATCGCGCCGTCGCGAACGCGATGGTCGCCGCCGGCGGCGGAGGGCGGATCGTGAATTTCATCAGCCCTGTCTGGAGAACGGGATCTTCTGCCAACGCCGATGTCTATGCCATCTCGAAGGCGGGCGTGCTCACGCTCACGCGGGCGATGGCCCGTGAGTTCGGCCCGAACGGTGTTCTGACCAATGCGCTCTCACCCGGTCAGATCGATACCCCCATGCAGCACACGGGCAACGACCCCGCCGTCGTCGCCGCCGCCACCGCGAACTGTCCTCTCGGGCGGATGGGACGCCCGGAGGAGGTCGCCGCCGTCGCGGCGTTCCTGCTCTCGCCCGCGGCGTCCTTCGTGTCAGGTGCCGTTATCCCGGTGACGGGCGGTGCGACGCCATGGTAGACGACGGCGAGAACACGCAGCGCCGCGAGCCGGTGGATCCGATCGTCTGGCATTTCGAAGACATCGTGAGGCGCGGGCTCGCGGCGCTCGCCGCGGGGGGAGACAGCGAGCACCCCATGATCGAGGATCGAATCGTCGCCGTTCGCGCGACACCTGAGCGGGGGACGTCACGTCATATGGCGGCGGGTGTCAGCGTCATCCCGGCGGGGTACTCCACGCCGCCGCATTCTCACCTCGCAGAAGAGTACGCGCATGTCCTGTCGGGGGACGGGGTGATCACGATCGACGGCGTCGGCCACCCCGTGGCGCGAGGGGACATCCTACTCACGCCCGATCAGTCAGTGCATGTGACCACCGCGGGCCGTGAACCGCTCGCGATCTGGTGGATCTACGGCCCGGCCGGCAGTGAGGGACGGTGGTTGGGAGCGGTCTCCGGCGACTGATCGCGACAGAGGCGGCGTGAATCCCAGGTCACGACGATTTCGATGAGATCGGACAGGCCTGCGCCTCCTCGCCGGAGACCTCCGGGTCGTGGGCGCGGGCGGCTCCTATGCCGTGGGTGCGTCGCGGCCGGCACGCCCCGCCGTGACCGCTTCGCGAACCGCTGGCAGGATCTCCTCGGCGATGCGCTGCAGGTCGGACTCGTCGTCGCCGACGAAGATGAACGTGCTCACGCCGTCCTCCAGCGCGAAGGCGGTCAGCTGATCGGCGGGCAGGCCGCCGCCGACATTCAGCATCCTTCGGATCTCGGCCGGATCGCGGCCGGCGTCGGCGGCCGCGTCGTCGATCCTGGCGTTGCCCGAGCGCAGATCACCGGGCTGCAGATACCCCAGCGACGGCAGCCAGCCGTCTGCCTTCCGGCCGATCAGCCGCAGCATCCGCGGTTTCAGGGCGCCCACCCAGATCGGGATGTCATGGGCGGGAGCCGGGCCGCGCTTGGCGCCGTCCACGGGGTAGTACTCCCGTCCGCGCAAGGGTGTGCGGTCGGTGGTGTCCCAGATGCCGTGGATGACGTCGAACGCCTCCTCGAGCTGATCGATGGACTGTCCGGGCGTGAGACGACGGCCGCCCATGGCGACGATCGCATCCCAGAAGCCGCCGGCGCCGAGCCCGAGGTCGAAACGTCCGCCGGAGAGGAGGTCGAGGGACGCCGCCGCCCGTGCCAGCACCGGCGCCGGTCGTAGCGGCAGATTCAGCACGTTCGGCGCGATGCGGATGCGGGAGGTGGCGGCGGCGACGAACGACATCAGCGTCCAGGTGTCCAGGAACGCGGGCTGATAGGGATGGTCCTGGAACGTCGCCAGGTCATAGCCCAGCCGTTCGCTCGCCTGTGCCAGCCGTACCGGTCGCAATGCGTCGCGGCTCGACGGGGTGATGAAGGTGCCGAACCGGAGATCGTGGCCGTAGTCCATAC
>JBASAE010000027.1:0-4811 GCA_049654285.1 Microbacterium sp. | reverse complement strand
AGCCGAGCCCGCTCGGCCGCGCGCGCGGCGCGCTCGGTCTCGACGGCGTGAATCCGGTTTCCGTAGAAGGCCTGCTCATACATGGGGATGTCCTCTTCTCGTGCATCCCTACACTCCGCTCTGAGGCGTCACAGGCGCATCGGAAGGAATCCCTATCTCCGCAGCCGGGGCATCCGTATCCTCCCGGACGATCCGCGCCGGCACTTTTCCGGATTCAGCGGATCCACTTCCCCCGCACAGGGTTCTCACGGTAAGCCTGTACGCATGCGTCTGATCGGCGCATACCGATCGCGCCGTTGCGACACCCTCGCGCGGTGCGCGAAGGGAGAAGCAATGTCAGAAGAATCCGCTCGCACACGACGACGTGTCGCGGCGACGACCTCGGCGTTCGCGCTCGTGGTGGCCGGCGCGGCCCTCGGCGCGGCCCCCGCGAATGCGACACCCGCAGACCCGGCGTCCGGCACCCCGCACGCCTCGGGATCGCGCTCCGTCCCCGTGATCGGCGCCGACGAGTACTACATGAACTACGTCGCACCCCGCGCCGAGAGCGCCTTCGACACCGCCGACGACTCGGCCGTCGCCGATGCGAAGGGCGACACCAGAGGCTACACCGGCGGCAAGGCGCTGGAGCGCGCAGACAAGTACGACCAGAAGTTCGCCCAGGGCAATCCGAATGCAGCGAAGCAGCTCGCGAAGACCGAGGCGAAGGCGCAGAAGACCGGCAAGAGCCCCAAGAACCTGAAGCAGTCCACGACCACCCAGCAGGCCAAGCTGCTGACGATACTGGTGGAGTTCGGCGGCACCGAGGACTTCAGCGACCTGTACGTGCCGACCGAGTTCGGCGCCGAGACCTGCATGCCCGGCTCGCTGCAGGGTCCGACGCTGCACAACGGCATCCCGAACCCGGCCGACGCCCCGCACGCCGACAACAACACGATGTGGGTGCCCGACTTCTCCAGCGAGCACTACAACAGGATGCTGTTCTCCAGCGAGGGCATCACGCAACGCGTGCGCACCGACCTCACCGGCCCGGACGGCAAGCCCGGCTTCGACATCTCCGGCTACACCATGAAGAACATGTACGAGGAGATGTCCCGCGGAGCGTACACGCTGACCGGCCAGGCCACGGCGTGGGTCACCGTGCCCCACTCCGAGGCCTACTACGGCGCGACGGTCTGCCACCAGAACGACGCCGGAGAGTGGGAGGCCGGCCCCATGCAGGACATGCAGGGCCACCCCGACAACCCGCTCGGCCCCGGCCAGCTGCCCATCGACGCGGTCGCCGCGCTCGCCGCGCAGAGCCCCGACTTCCCCTGGGCGGACTACGACATCGAGGATCAGGGCGACCGCGACGGTGACGGCAACGTCAACGAGCCCGACGGCGTGATCGACCACGTGGTGCTCGTGCACGCCGGCGAGGACAAGTCCGGCGGCGGCGGTGCACAGGGCACCTACGCGATCTGGGCGCACTCCTCCGCGGTCAGCGGCGGAGCGACCATCCCGGGCACCGACCTGCAGATCTCGAACTACATCGTGCAGCCCGAGGACTCCGGAGTCGGCGTGTTCGCGCACGAGTACGGCCACGATCTGGGCCTGCCCGACCTGTACGACACCTCCAACGTCGGCGACTCGGACATCGAGTTCTGGGACCTGATGAGCTCGGGATCGCACTCGGGCCCGATCTTCCAGTCGATGCCGACGCACATGGGCCTCTGGGACAAGTGGGTGCTCGGCTGGGCCGACCCGCAGGTGGTGAACCCCGGCGACGGCACCAAGACCATCAAGGTCGGCCAGAGCTCGCGCCCGAAGAAGGGCACCGAGGACGGCATCAAGGTCAACCTGCCCGACAAGGTGATCACGCTCGCCGACCCGCACAGCGGATCCGAGATGTGGTACTCCGGCGCCGACCAGGACTGGGCGGACCTCCGCCTGACACGCTCGATCGACGACGTTCCGGCCGACGCCAGGTTCTGGGTCTGGGACAACTACGTCATCGAGGACGACTGGGACTTCGGCTTCATCGAGGTCTCGACCGACGGCGGCACCACCTGGACCGAGCAGAAGGTCTACGACGAGTCCGGCGCGCTGGTCTCCACGGATGACGGCTATGCCGACCCGAACGGCCGGATGAAGGACTTCGGCGGCAAGAAGTACGGTCTGACCGGATCCTCCGACGGCTGGCGGCACGACTATGTCGACCTGTCGGCGTTCGCCGGGCAGGACATCCAGCTGCGACTGCGTCAGGCGACGGATGCCGCGTTCGAGGAGCGCGGCTGGTTCGCCGACGACTTCTCGCTGACCAGCGGCGGCTCCGAGGTCTGGAGCGACGACGTCGAGTCCGGCGACAACGGCTGGACCTCGACCGACGCCACCTGGACCGACACCACCGGCACGGGCTGGTACCGCGACAGCGGCACGCAGATCAAGGCGCAGTACTACCTGGTCGAGTGGCGCAACCTGGACGGCTTCGACCAGGGGCTGAAATACGGCTACACCACGGTGTACAGCGGCGACGCCTGGAAGGTCGCCAAGGTCCCCTACAACGCCCCCGGAGCGCTGGTCTGGTACCGCGACACCGCGTACGGCAACACGAACCACGTCGCCTCGAACCTGACGAACCTGCCGAGCTACGGGGCGAAGGGCGGCCTGCTGCTGGTGGACAGCCACTTCGACCCGCTGCGCCGCACCGGCGCCGAGGCTGCGCTCGACCCGTCGGTCCTGAAGAACCTGTCCGTCCGCGCCCAGGTGTCGAACGCCGCGTTCGGCCTGCAGCCGACGTACGCGTTCAAGGACTGCCTGGTCGACGCGGACTACAACGAGGCGTGCACCGCCGTCGCCGCCCAGGCCCCGGTGAGCACCTTCACCGACGACAAGGGCTGGGTGGCCGGGCTCGAGCTGCGTGACGGCGAACTGTACAACCGGCTGCGGGACGCCTCGGTGGTGGTGCCCTCGGTCAGCGACTCGCCGTACACGACGCGCGTGGTCAACCCCGACGGGACGCCGGCGACCGCGTTGTACGGCCTGGACCTCGGGTTCACCGTGCTCGGCACCGGGAACCCCGCCGATTCCGGTGTGGGCTACGGCACGGTCGTCTCGGTGAAGAAGACCATGCAGGACGACACCGCGGCGCTCATCACGGTGACCGCCCCGCGCAAGGGCTGACACCCGTCACGCCGGACGCCGGCCCCCACATCGGGGGCCGGCGTCTCGCGTCTCCGCGATCAGCTCGCGATGCCGATGATGCCGCTGACGATGGCGAACACCGCGACCGCCGCCCAGACGAACGCCCAGTACTGCATCGGGATCCAGAACATCGTGTGCTGGTTCATCGCCTTCGCGGTCTGCGTCTGCTCATAGGCGAACAGCTCGTCCGACATGCGCCGCGCCTCGGCCTCGGATGCCGGCATCGGCTGACCGGGCCCGAGCGAGAACTGCCCGGTCGTCACCAGCTCGTCGAGCTGGGCGCGGCGCTGTTCCGCCCACGCGTCGATCTTCCTCTGCGGCGAGGTGCGGTTCAGGGCGATGCCGGTGAACCACGTCGCGATGGCCGCGAGGATCATCCCGATCCCGACGGTGAACGGGATCGACGACGCCGTCACGAGCGTCGACGCCAGCCCGCCGAAGAGCATCGCCGCGAGCGCTCCATAGACGAACGCGAGTGCGCCCGCCCCTCTCCAGATGACCATCTGTCTTCCTTCCCCCTCCGGGTCGACTGTGCCGTTCGACAGTATCGTGCCTGCGTTCCGGCCTGAGACACGGGCACCGCGCGTACGCTGGGGGCATGACGGATGCCACGGTCGCCGGCGTGCTCGCCGACCTCGCCGCCCTCGAGGACCCGAAGGCCCGCGCGGTCAACGAGCGGCACGGCGATGCACATGGCGTGAACCTCACGAAGCTGCGCGGGGTCGCGAAGGCGGCGGGGACCTCGACTCCGCTCGCCCGGGAGCTGTGGGACGCCGGAGACGTCGCCGGGCAGCTGGTCGCCCTGCTCGTCGTGAAGCCGCGCGAGCTCACCGCCGACGAGATCGATCGGATGCTGCGCAGCACCGCCAGCGCGAAGGCGCACGACTGGCTGGTGAGCTACGTGGCGAAGAAGTCCCCCCTCGCCGAGGAGCTGCGTACGCGCTGGTCGGACGACGCGGATCCGGATGTCCGGGCGGCCGCCTGGTCGCTCACCTCGATGCGCGTGGCGAAGGAGCCCGATGGCCTCGACCTCGACGGGCTGCTCGATCGCATCGAGCGCGAGCTGAAGGACGCGCCGAGCCGTGAACAGTGGGCGATGAACGAGACGCTCGCCTACGTCGGCATCCACGATCCGTCCCGCCGCGAGCGGGCGGTCGAGATCGGGAACCGTCTGCAGGTGCTCGCCGACTACCCCACCCCGCCGAACTGCACGTCGCCGTTCGCTCCGCTCTGGATCGCCGAGATGGTGCGCCGCCAGGGGTGACGGGCCGGGGGAGCGGCCGGGCGGAGGACGGCTGTCGGGTCAGAGCCCCTGCAGCGGGGAGCGCACCTCGGACGGGCGCGACCTGTCGGGCGCGAGGATCGCCAGCAGGCGGACGAGCGTCGACATCCACAGCAGCGCCAGGCCGATGACGATCGCCTCGAGGGCGGTCAGCGGGTAGAGACGCAGCGGATCGTGCAGCACGGCGGCGATGACGACGAGCACGACCAGCAGCAGCGTGGTGGCGCGCAGCGACCGCGGCGGGCCGGGCATGACGATCGTGGTGACGACCGCGGCGACGATGAACAGGCAGAGCGCGGCGAGCGCGGCGATGTCGTGCCCGACCGGCACCAGGGTGATCGGCAGC
>JBASAE010000026.1:0-1980 GCA_049654285.1 Microbacterium sp. | reverse complement strand
TCTCACCTCCGCTCCAGCCCCTGCTGCACGACGCCGTGATCGCGCTCTCCGCGCCCACCCAGGCATGGTCCGACGCCGCAGGACGCATGGGGACCTCCGCGATCCACGGGGTGTACCACGGCGATGTCCGCCACATCCGCGAGATCTCGCTGACCATCCCGGGCAGCGATCTGGAATCGATCGCCTGGTCGTCGCCCGCGCCCGAACGCACGCTGTTCACCGATGTGCTGCGGGGCATCGACGACGACCAGGCCGATCCGAAGGTGCGTCTCGACCGCGAGCGCCGGGTCACCCCGGGCTCGTTCCATGAGCGGATCACGCTCTCGTCCGCACGGACGTCCCCGATCCGCACCGTCGTCGAGGTGTTGATCGTGCCGGACTTCGCCCCGCTCCAGCAGGTGAAGGCGGGGATCGACGGCGCGAGCCCCTGGGAGTGGGATGGCGAGCGCGCCCGTTCCGGTGCGGCGTCGTTCCTCCCGGATGCCCCGCGATCGACGGTGACGGCTGACGCCGAGGGGGTCCGGCTGCGCTGGCACGTCGAGCTCGCACCTCGCGGATCCGTCGAACTGCGCTGGAACCTGACGTTCGCCGATCCGACCCTCGTCGTGACGAGCCCCTCGGTCCGTTCCGGGCCCCTCGTCCCCTCGACGCGCGACCCGCGCATGCGACGCTGGCTGGAACAGGCCGTGCACGACCTCGACGCGCTCCGCCTCGCGACCCCGCAGCACCCGGAGGACGCGTTCTACGCGGCAGGAGCCCCCTGGTTCTTCACCCTGTTCGGACGCGACTCGATCTGGGCCGCGCGTCTCGCGATCCGCGTCGACCCCGCGATCGCCGCATCGACGCTCCGGGTGCTCGCGCGCCTGCAGGGCACCGGAAAGGACCCGGAGACGGCCGAGGCGCCGGGCAAGATCCCGCATGAGCTGCGCAGCGGGGCGCTCTCGCTCCCGAACGAGGACGTGCACCTGCCGCCGCTCTACTACGGCACCGTGGACGCCACACCGCTGTGGGTCTGTCTGCTCGCGGATGCGAGGGAAGCCGGGATGCCCGATGACGACGTGCGTGAGCTGCTGCCATCGCTGCGGGCCGCGCTGGAGTGGATGATCGTGCACGGCGACGCGTCCGGCAGCGGTTTCATCGACTACGTCGACGAGACCGGGCACGGACTCGCCAACCAGGGGTGGAAGGACTCCGGCGACTCCATCCAGTGGCGCGACGGCCGGCTCGCGGAAGGGCCGATCGCCCTCAGCGAGGTGCAGGCCTATGCCTATGAGGCAGCCGTCCGGGCCGCCGACCTGCTCGACGACCTCGGCGAAGATGGCGCGGCCGGCCTGCGCGCCTGGGCAGCCGATCTGCGGGAGCGGTTCCGCTCGGCGTATTGGGTGGAGACCGAGGAGGGACGTTATCCGGCGATCGCCCTCGATGCACACGGGGCCGCGGTCGACACCCTGACCAGCAACGTGGGGCACCTGATCGGCACGGGCATCCTCGACCCCGAGGAGGAGCGCGCCTGCGCCGCACTGCTGACCTCTTCGTCGATGTCGAGCGGCTACGGCATCCGCACCCTCTCCACCGGCGCGGCCGGATTCTGGCCGCTGAGCTACCACGGCGGGAGCGTCTGGGCGCACGACACCGCGATCGCCGTGCACGGCATGCTGCGCGCCGGGCTCTCCTCGGCCGCGGTGGAGGTCGCCGCGGAGCTGCTCGACGCCGCGGAGGGCTTCGGATATCGCATGCCGGAGTTGCACTCCGGCGACGTCCGGATCCCCGGCGGCGCACCGGTGCCGTACCCGGCCGCGTGCCGCCCGCAGGCCTGGTCGGCGGCGGCGGCTGTGGTGTGCGCGCAGGCGCTCGGATGACCTGATGACCTCGGAGGCTCGCGCACGCGGCGTCCGAGGATCCCGGGGGCTCTCTCCGGGACTCGGACGCCGACGCGCGGCGAGGTCAGCGCGCCGCCAGCCCCGCCAGCAGCTCCAGCAC
>JBASAE010000025.1:0-7281 GCA_049654285.1 Microbacterium sp. | reverse complement strand
GACGGTACCCGAGCTGACGCGCGACCTCACGGACGAGCTCACGCGTGCGCTCGGGGATTCGCACGTCCGACTTCTCGGTGAGGACCAGCGACACGGTCGTCCGGGACACGCCTGCGGCCTCGGCGACGTCGCGCATGGTCGGAGGTGCGCTGCGACGACCTTTCTCGGAAGCTGCCATCCTCGTCCTCTCTCGTGCGACCTGATCCTAGCGCTCACTCGATTCTTCAGAGATCCGCGCTCACCGTTGACAGTCCGGGTGTCGCGCCCGTACGCTCCCTGATAACTCGAGTTAGCTTGCGTCCAAGGAGGACCCATGCCACGTCGTATCGCCTTCCCCGCACTCGTCGTCGCCGCCCTCGTCGGCAGCAGCGCACTGCAGGCGTTCCCGCTCACGGCCGCTCCAGCGTCGGCCGCAGATGCATGGACGAGTGTATGGACGGCTCCGATGCAGGACGCCTCGAGCCTCGTCGCGAGCGACTTCACGTGCCGGCACATCGCCCGGACGAGCGCGACCGGCGAGCAGATCCGGGTGACGCTGTCGAATGAGTTCGTCACGACGCCGACGACCTTCGACGCCGTCACCGTCGCAGCGCACACGGGTGGCGGGGGCATCGCCGCCGGAAGCACCGAGTCGGTGACCTTCGGGGGTTCCGCCTCAGTGACGGTTCCGGCCGGCCAGACCGTCACGAGCGATGCGATCGCGTTCCCGGTCGAGCACGGCGACGAGATCGCGGTGAGCACCTACGTCGCCGGCACCATCGCGCAGTTCCCCAACCACGCCGAGGGCAACGTCACGCAGCACTGTACGGCGTTCGACGGGTCCGCCGGGAACCGGGTGGGAGACGTCGCGACCACGGCGTGGCCCGGCCACGGCACGAACGTGGCCTGGCTGTCGGGTGTCGAGGTCGCCGACGCCGGCGGCGCGATCGTCGCCTTCGGCGACTCGATCACCGACGGATTCGGCGCGAGCGTCGACGCGTACGCCACCTGGCCGGATCTGCTCGCTGTCCGCCTCGCGAGCGCCGACCCCGCGACCGCGGTCGTGAACGCGGGCATCAGCGGGAACCGGCTGACCGCGGCCGGGGGCGCGGGGCCCACCGGACTCGATCGCCTCGATCGCGACGTGCTCGCCCAAGCGGGGGCGCGGACCGTGATCGTGCTGCTCGGCAGCAACGACATCGCGGGCGGTGCCGATGCCGTCACCGTGGTCGACGGACTCCAGAAGATCGCCGACGAAGCCCGGACGGCGGGCCTCTGGGTCGTCGGCGGCACGCTTCTGCCGCGACACGGCGGCTGGGGCGGCGACGACGCGGCGAAGGATTCGGTCCGGGGCGAGGTCAACGAGTTCATCCGATCGAGCGGCGCCTTCGACGCGGTCGTCGACTTCGACGCCGTCATGCGCAACACCGATCCCGACTACCCGGCTCCGGATTCGCCCGACGCGGCGGAATGGCTGAACCCGGCATACGAGGTCGGGGACCGTGTGCACCCGAACGACGCCGGATACGCCGCCATGGCTGCGGCGATCGACCTGACGCTCCTCCGTGCGCCGGCCGGTGCGATCTCGATCGACGCCGCAGGCGTGAACGGCATCGTCTCGCACTCGACGCTCGGCCAGATGATGGAAGCGGGTTACCCGAACATGAACGGCGCCTGGGCGGAGCGGGTCCTGAACCGATCGCTCGAGATGTCGGACCTCGATCGCCCGGCCGGCTGGCACGACGCCTTCCGCGGCACGGCGCTGCGCACAGAGCTCTGGACGCCGGTCAGCCTCGACGACGCCGACGCCGGCACCGTGGTCGTCGAGGATGGCGTCGTCGAGATCACCGCCGCGGAGCCCGGGCGGTTCGGACTGCTCTCGCGGGACATCGCGCGCTCGGATCGAGCGAGGGTCTCGGTCGAGGCCCGGATCGCGGCCGCGTCGGGTCAGAACGCGTTGATCGGCCTGTACGGCGGGGAGGGCGCCGGAGACTTCAGCCACAATGTCGAGTTCGGCATCGAGAACGGGTCCGCCGTCGTCTTCGCCGACGGTGCGGCGCCGTGGACGGGAACGGCCGTGAGTCTCCCGGCCGACTTCCGCATCGAGGCGACGCCCGGTGCGTCCAGGACCCTGGACTTCTTCGTGAACGATGCGCTCGTCCACACCATCACCGGGTACGGGGCCCTGCCCGCGCCCTACCGTGCGTTCGCGTACGGCCACACCGGCACCGCGTCGTTCGACCGCATCGCTGCATGGACCGACGCGACGTACGACGCCTTCGACGACGGCGTGCTGTCGTCCCGGTGGACGCCGACTCGGCTCGAGGGCGCGAACGACGGGACCGTCTCGGCGGCCGGCGGCCGGCTCACGGTCACCGGTGCGCCGGCCGGCCGATACGGCGCGCTGTCGGCCTACCTCGAGAACTCCGCCGTCGACTGGACGAGCGTGAAGACGACGCTGGTCTCACAGAGTGGCACCAACGCGCTCATGAGCATCTACGGCGGCGACGGCGGGTTCGACGACTTCGTCGAGTTCGGCGTTGAAGACGGCGTCGCGCGGGTGTTCACCTCCTCGGGCCCGGGCGGCTTCACGGGCGGGGCCGTCTCGCTGCCGGCCGAGCTAGAGGTGCAGGTGGGTCCGTCGTGGGCGAACGGCCGGACCCTGCGCTTCCTGGTCAACGGCTCGGTCGTGCACACCATCCAGGACAGCACCGACGTGCCCGAGGACGACTTCCGCGTCTTCCTCTACGGATACGGCGCCTCGACGTCGGTCTGGGACGACGTCCGTGTCGAGCAGCGCCATTGGAACGACATCGTGGCGTCGACCTACGACGTGGACGGCGGATTGAACTCGCTCTGGGCGCAGGTGGCGCTCGAGGGCGGGTACGGATCGACCTCGCAGAGCGGCGGTCGCGTGACGATCACGGGCGCACCGGACAGCCGGTTCGGCGTGCTCTCGAAGATCGTCGACGAGAGCGACCTCTATGGGTACGCCGTCGAGGCGAAGCTCGACTCGATCAGCGGCACGAACGGTCTGCTGAGTCTGTACGGCGGCACGGGTGAGGGCGACTTCTCGAAGACCGTCGAGTTCGGCATCGAGGGTGGTCAGCTCAGGGTGTTCGAGGCGGGGGCGGCGCCGTGGACCGGTGGCGCCGCGGTCACACCCGCCGTGTTGAGGGTCGAGGTCTCCGCACCGGACGACGGCGGTGCCCGCGATCTGGACTTCTTCTACGACGACCGTCTCGTCCACTCCATCGACGGCAGCGAGGCGATCGGAGGCGGCGAGTTCCGGACGTTCCTGTACGGATACGGAGCGACGACCACGACCTGGGATCACCAGACCTTCGCGAAGCTCGGCACGAACTGGGAGGAGGACGGCCACGCGAGCCGGGCCACCTACGAACAGGTCCGCGGCGACGCCCTGAACGGCGATCGGTTCCAGCGGGTGCATATCCAGGCAGGTGACGGCCGGAAGGGGATCAGCCAGCGCGGGCTCGCACTGCAGGCCGGTCACCGATACCGGGTGGAGGCTTACGTCCGCGGCGACGTGGGACCGGTCGACATCGAGCTCGGTCCGGCGACCGGCGACGGCCCCGGGTACAGCGAGTACGACGGCACGACGACCGCCGCGGTGACCGGCTCCTGGACCAAGGCCACGGCAGTGCTGACCCCGGACACCACGGACCTCCTCGGGAAGCTGTTCATCGGCGCCGAGGGTGAGGGCACACTCGACATCGACATGGTGAGCGTCATGCCGCTCGACGAGTCGGAGGCGGTGCTCGGCGGGTGGCGCGCCGACTTCGTCGAGACGCTCGAGGAGATGAAGCTCTCCTCGGTCCGGTGGCCCGGCGGCATCATCGCCGATTGGTACGACTGGTCCGACGGCGTCGGGCCGCGAGCCGAGCGGGCTCCGACGTTCTACGCCGAGTGGGATGCGCAGTGGCTCACGAACGATGTCGGGACGCACGAGATCCTCGACCTCGCCGAGGCGCTCGGCATCGAGCTCGACCTCCAGGTCAACTGGGGTCGGGGAACGCCCGAGCAGGCGGCCGACTGGGTCGAGTACGTGAACGCGTCGACGTCGTCGGCCCGCGCCGCGAACGGGCGCACCGAACCGTGGAACATCCGGAACTGGGGGATCGGCAACGAGACCTGGGGATTCTGGACCCCGGGATGGACCCCGGACGCGACCGCGTTCGCCGCGAGCTACGACGACTTCGCGACCGCCATGCTGGCTGCAGATCCCGGGATCGAGCTGTTCGCCGACGCCGACGACGGGTCGACGACCGCCCAGGCGCGGAACATCGCGCTGCTCGGCACGGGCAAGGTCGATCACCTCGCCCCGCACATCTACGCGCCGCAGACGTTGCCACTCGACTACGACGACGGGTTCGTGTTCGCGGCGTCGAACGGCGTGCCGGCCAATCTCGCGGACATCCTGGCCGTGACCGAGCAGTCGATCGTCCAGCACACGTCAGAGGACGTGAAGGTCGCGATGACCGAGTACAGCGCGAACTACCTCAACGATGCGATGGGCCGCGCGCAGAGCCTCGAGGGGGCCCTGCAGACGGCGGCGAACACGAACTACTTCCTGCGGAGACCCGACCTGCTCGAGGTCAACGACATCTCAGGTCTCGTGAACCTCTGGGAGGGTGGCGGCATCCGCATCGGCAACCGCGGGCTGTACCAGACCGCGACGCATCATGTGATGTCGATGCAGGCGAACCACGTCGGCGACGTCCTGCTGCCGACCGAGGTCTCGTCCGACACGTTCGACGCTCCGGCGATGGGCAACATGCCGGCCCGTGCGGGCGTGCCGTACCTGGACGTCACGACGACCCGCTCCGCCGACGGCAGCCGCATCTACCTCTCGGTCGTCAACCGGCACCCGAGCGCGGCGATCACCGCGTCGATCGAGATCGACGGCACGACGTCGATCGCCTCGACCGGTACGGTCCATGAGCTGAACTCGGGCTCGTACCTGAACGTCAACTCCTGGGCCGATCCCGACGTGGTGGCGCCCACGAGTGCGATGCTCAGCGGGCTGGGGAGCTCGTTCAGCCACGAGTTCCCGGCGCACTCGTTCACGATCATCGAGCTGGAGACGGTCGCGCCGTCGACGAACGGCACCGTCATCTCGGGCTATGTCTACGACGAGTCGACGTTCGCTGCGGTGAGCGGGGCAACGGTCTCGGTGCCGGGTGCCGGGACCACGACGACGGACGCGCGGGGACGTTATCTCATCACCGTTCCAGGTGACGCCACATACTCGATCACCGTGAGCGGCGCCGGGTACGCCACGAAGACGAGGACCGGCATCGAGGTGCGGGGGGTGGGTGCGACCGCGAACTCGATCCCGCTGGGTCACTGAGCGCCGGATCGATGGGCGGATGGCTCGGGTGCACGCGTTCCGAGCCATCCCCCCGGTGCCGCGCCCCGCGCTAGCGGTGGTCACGGTCGAGGTACTGGCCGGCCGGATCGCCGGACACGACGCGCTCGGCCTCGCGGGCGCGCAGCTCGACCCGGCGGATCTTGCCCGAGATGGTCTTCGGCAGCTCCGGCACGAACTCGATGACCCGCACCCACAGATGCGAGGAGAGCCGGTCGCGGGAGTAGGCGAAGATCGCGGATGCCGCGGCCCGCGGATCCGCGGCGGCGGTCGCGGTGAGGCAGACGTACGCCTTCGGCACGGCCAGCCGCGTCTCGTCGGGGCTCGGCACCACGGCGGCCTCGACGACGTCGGGGTGCTCCAGCAGGACCGATTCCAGCTCGAACGGCGACACCTTGTAGTCCGAGGCCTTGAACACGTCGTCCGCGCGTCCGATGTAGGTGAGATAGCCCTCGTCATCGCGCACCGCGATGTCGCCGGTGTGGTGGTAGCCGCCGGCTCTCGACTCGGCGGTCTTCTCGGCATCCTCGTAATAGCCGGTCATCAGGCCCAGCGGGGAATCCGCCAGGTCGAGGCAGATCTCGCCCTCCCGCTCGGTCGTGCCGCCGGTGACCGGGTCGACCAGCACCACCGGATATCCCGGCAGCGGACGCCCCATCGAGCCGTCCTTGACCCGCTGCCCGGGCGAGTTGCCCACGCAGCAGGTCATCTCGGTCTGCCCATAGCCGTCGCGGATCGTCCCGCCCCAGGCGTCCCGCACCCGTCCGATGACCTCGGGGTTCAGCGGCTCGCCCGCGCCGACCAGCTCGCGCGGGGGATGCGTGAGCCGGGTCAGGTCGGATTGGATCAGCATGCGCCACACGGTCGGCGGCGCGCAGAACGAGCTGACGTGGTGGGTGTCCATCACCTGCATGAGCGTGTTCGCGTCGAACCGGTCGTAGTTGTAGACGAACACGGTCGCCTCGGCGAGGAAGGGGGAGTAGAAGTTCGACCAGGCGTGTTTCGCCCAGCCCGGCGACGAGATGTTCAGGTGCACGTCGTCGGGGCGTACGCCCAGCCACCACATCGTCGACAGGTGCCCGATCGGGTAGGAGGCGTGCGTGTGCTGCACGAGCTTCGGGCGGCTCGTGGTGCCCGAGGTGAAGTAGAGCAGGCAGGGGTCGGATGCCGGCGTCGGCGCATCCGGCTCGAAGTCCTCCTCGGCGGACATCGAGTCGGCGAAGGCGTGCCAGCCCTCCGGGACCTCGGCGCCGACGCCGATCCGCAGGACGTCGTCGGGGATGCCGGTGAGCCGTCCGGCGAGATCGGGGGTCGTGACCACGGCCCGGGCGCGGCCGTGGCTCGCCCGGTAGGCGAGGTCGTCGGCGCTCAGCAGGGTGGAGGTGGGGATCGAGACCGCGCCGATCTTGGTGATCGCGAGCATGGTCTCCCACAGCTCGATCGTGTTGCCGAGCATCACGATGAGGTGGTCAGAGCGTTGGATGCCCTGGCTGCGCAGCCAGTTCGCCACCTGATCCGAGCGTCGCGAGAGCTCACCGTACGACCAGCTCCGCATGCTGAGGTCGGCGGACACGATCTGCACCGCCGGCCGGCCGGGGTTCTCGGCGGCGATGACGTCGAACCATTCCAGGGCGAAGTTGAACTCCGCAGGGGAGGGCCAGCGGAACCCGGCGCGCGCCCCGTCGTAGTCGGTGCCGTGGGCGAACAGGAAATCGCGCATCTCGCGGACGGCGGCGGTGGCGGCGGTCGCGGATCGTGTGCTCATCGTCGAACTCCTTCGTGCTCGTTCCATCATGCGCCCGTTCCGCCGATCTGCCCACCGGCCGTGAGATCCGCATCCGCTCCGGGCGGATCTGCCGTCGGCGGATACTCGTGCGTCCCCGCCCCGTGCAGGCCCAGGCTGGGCACATGAC
>JBASAE010000024.1:0-2589 GCA_049654285.1 Microbacterium sp. | reverse complement strand
GTCATGAGCCATCCAATCAGGGTGCAATTCCGTTCCGATAATCAGAATTTACCCCTTGTGCCGGGCGCGGCGTGTTTCGGTCGTCTGTCGACGCGGACGAGCCCTCTCGGACTACACTGGGAGTTGTTCTGCTATACCGAACGATGTTTTGGGGGGAGCATGCCGCAGTCGGGATCTCTGGAGCCGAAGTACACGGTTCAATCCGTCGTGCGCGCGATGACGCTGCTCGACGCGATCGCCGATGACGGCGGTCGCACGGGAATGACGCTGACCGACCTCGCAAAGGTATCCGGAATGTCGAAGGGGAGCGTGTACTCCATGCTCCACACGCTGACCGCCTACGGCATGGTCTCCGACCATGGCTCAGGGCATGCACGTCGCTATCGTCTCGGACTCGGCCTGATCCGGCTGGGGCATCGCGCGGCATCGCAGATCACCATCGGCGACGTCGCCAGGCCGCATCTGGAGGCGCTGTCGGCCGCGACCGGTCTGACCTCGCGGGTGGCCGTGCTCGAGGACAACTGGGCTGTCGCGATCGCACAGGTGGACGCCCCCAGCGCCGTGCGGGTGAACCTGGGGCTCGGCGAGCGCGAATGGCCGCACCGGTCGGCCGTCGGCAAGGCCCTGCTCATGGGATCCACCGACGATGAGATTCGTGCCGTGCTGCATCACACCGGCATGCCGCGCAACACGTCCTCCACGATCACCACGCCCGCGGAGTTCCTCGCCGACATGGCGGCGTCGAGAAAGCGAGGGCACACCTTCGACGACGAAGAAGACCGCGACGGCATCATGTGCGTCGCCGTACCGCTACGCGGCGCCGGGGGAGTGACGACCGCCGCGATGAGCGTCACCGGCATGAAGGCCGCACCCGAGCTACGCGACCCCGAGATGGTGGCGACGGTGCTCAAGAGCCATGCGGCCGCACTCACCGACGCACTCGCCGCGTCGCACTGACGCTCCCCGCACGCTGAGCGTCGCAGCCCCTGGCCCCGATGAGAGCCTCACCGGAGCCGGGGCTGCGCCGCACGAACCCTAGGAGAGTGCGGGAGCCCCCATCGCCGCCAGGTGGATGCGGTCGAAGAGGCGATCGACCTCAGCCGTGGTCTCGGCGTCGAGTCGGAAGCCGCTCGGCCCCCGTGTCGCGGTCGACGGGAACACCCCCTGGCGCTGGAGCAGGTGCTTCTCGACCGCGACGAACACGTCGATCGTGGTCTGCATGCTCACCATCGCGCTCAGCGGGCCGCTGATGGCGTAGGCCTTGTCGTCGTCTCCGGACTCCAGGGCGTCCCACATGGCCTGAATCGCCCAGCAGAGCTCCGCGCCCGGCATCGTTCCGACGATGCCGCGGCGGTGGCTGTCGATCAGCGCGAGACCCCCGGTGCCTTCGAACACCCGGGCAGCGCCGTCGGTCGCGTCGCGGAGCATGGACAGACGCGGGCCGATGGGGGTCGCCTCCGGCTTGAAGTACACCTGCTCACCGAACTCCTTCAGCAGCGTCGCCTGAAGCGTGATCGGGATGGCTCGGCCGACATAGCCGCTGGCGTCCTGGACGATCACCGGAATGCTGACGGAATCGAGGACGGCACGAAAGTACTCCAGCAGACCGGTGTCGTCGAGCTGCGCCGTGACCGGCGGGTTGACCATCAGCCCGTCCGCACCGTTCCGGGCGGCATGCCTGGCGTGGGCGATGGCTCCCTTGGTGCTCTCGGCTCCGGCACTGATGATCGTGAGCAGTTGATAGCTGCGCGCGGTGTCGGTCACCACCTCGGTGAGTTGCTGACGCTCGGCGGCGTCGAGGCGGAGTATCTCGCTCACCATACCGGTCGTGTACCCCGCAACACCCTGGTCGCGCACCCACGTCATCTCCTGGACGAGCACCGCCTCATCGATGTCACCATCGGGGGTAAAGGGGGTCTGAAGCACAGGGAGTACGCCGCTGAGCGACTTGTTCAGGGACATGGTGGTGTTCTCCGTTCTAGAGGGGACTGGTGACGTCATGAGCGACCCACGATCGGTTCGATGAGTCCGGCATCGCCACTGTGGACGAGGAAGTCGAGGTCGCATCCGCGGGGCGCCTGCAGCACGTGTCGCTGATAGAGCAGCGGCCACCCGCGGGTGTGTGCGCTGCGCGGTGCGGTGAGGCGTGCGCGGCGGTCGGCGAGCTCGGACTCTGTGAGCCGCAGGTCGAGCGTGCGATTCTCGACGCTGAGCGCGATCTCGTCGCCGTCTTCCACCAGAGCCAGAGGTCCGCCGACGGCGGCCTCCGGAGCCACATGCAGCACGACCGTGCCGAAGCTGGTGCCGCTCATGCGTCCGTCGCTGATGCGCACCATGTCCCGCACCCCGGCCTCGGCAAGACGCTGGGGAATCGGCGCCATGCCCCACTCGGGCATGCCTGGCACGCCGGCGGGTCCTACGCCGCGCACCACGATCACACTGTCGGCGTCGACCTCGAGGCCGGGGTCGTCGAGGCGAGTGCGCATCTCGTCGTAATCGGAGAACACCACCGCACGCCCCGTGTGCTCGGTCAGCTCCGCCGTGGCCGCAGACACCTTGATGATCGCGCCGTCCGGGGCAAGCGTGCCC
>JBASAE010000023.1:0-2367 GCA_049654285.1 Microbacterium sp. | reverse complement strand
GTGCAGGCGGCCGCGGAGCTGCTGCGGATCGCCCACCTGCTGGACCGGTCGCCGTACGCGCTGTCCGGCGGGCAGCAGCAGCTCGTGGCCATCGCGTCGATGATCGTCATGCGCACCCCGGTGCTCGTCATGGACGAGCCCACCTCGCAACTCGACCCCGCGGGCACCCGGATGGTGTTCGACGTGCTCGCCTCGCTGCGCGACGCGGGGGCGACCATCGTCGTCATGGAGCACAAGCTCGAACTGCTGCGCGAGCACGCCGATCGCGTCGCCGTGGTGGCCGATCGCACGATCGCGGCGATCGGCGGCGCGCAGGAGGTCCTCGCCGATCCGCGCACTGATGCCTGGGGCATCGGCAGCACAAGGGTGACGACGGCGGCGCGTGAGATGGCGGCACGGGGGATGGCCGTCCCCGACCCCTTGCCCGTGTCGGTCGACGACGCGGTCGCTGTACTCGGAGGAGAAGGACGATGACGGGTGTGGATGTGCGCTTCGAGGGCGTGCGCTTCAGCTATCCCAGCGGTGTCGAGGCGCTCCGGGGGATCGATCTGCATGTTCCGGCGGGCCAGCGCCTGGCCATCATCGGACAGAACGGGGCGGGGAAGACCACCCTGGTGCGGCATCTGAACCGCATCTTCCTGCCCACCGAGGGCACGGTGCGCGTCGGCGATCAGGCGACCAACGGGCGGACGATCGCGGAGATGGCGGCACAGGTCGGGTACGTGTTCCAGAACCCGGATGAGCAGATCTTCGCCCGCACCGTCGTCGCGGACGTGGCCTTCGGCCCCCGCAACCTGGGACTCGGCGAGGAGGAGGCGCGCGATCGGGCGCTCGCGGCGCTGGACGCCGTCGGCCTCGGGGATCACCTCGACGTGCATCCCCATCAGCTCTCGCTGAGTGAACGCAAGCGCGTCGCCCTCGCCGGCGTGCTGGCGATGCGCACGCCGGTGCTCGTGCTCGACGAGCCGACGACCGGCCAGGACGCCCGGGGCGTGGCGCTCATCTCGGGCGTGGTGCGGGACGTGTCGGCGGAGGGGCGGACCGTGATCGCCATCACGCACGACATGGACTTCTGCGTCGAGAACTTCGACCGCGTCATCGTCATGACGCAGGGCGAGGTGCGGGCGGACGGCACTCCCGGGGAGGTGTTCGCCCAGCACGAGGTGATCGAGGCGGCGGCCGTCGAGCCGCCGCAGCTCATGCGGCTCGCGGCCCGGCTCGGCTGGGCAGGGCGTCCGAGGAACGTCGCCGAGTTGCTCGACGCGGTCGGCGACACCCGCGGTTCCACGGCATGACCGTTCTGCTCGCCTTCGCCGCCGCGCTCTTCCTGGGCGTGTCGGACTTCCTCGGCGGCGCCCTGTCGCGTCGCGTCCCGATGCTGACCGTGCTCGTGCTCTCCCAGTGCGTGGCCGTCGTGGCCGTCGTGCCACGCCTCATCGCGGAGCCGATCGGCGCCGCCCCCGGAGGCGGATTCCTCTGGGGCGCGGTGAGCGGCATCGGCGCCGCCGTCGGAGTGTCCGCACTGTACCGCGCCCTCTCGATCGGGACGATGGGCGTGGTCGCCCCGATCGCCGCGTTGAGCGTGCTGGTCCCCGTGGCTGCCGGACTGATCGCCGGAGACAGCCTGGGTCCGCTGCTCATCGTGGGGATGGTCGTCGCCGTCGTGGGGACGGTGCTCGCCAGCGGCCCCGAGGTCCGCGGCGATGGGCGATCGCACGGCGTCAAGCCCATCCTGCTGGCGCTGCTGGCCGCACTGGGGTTCGGTGTGAACAACCTCGCGGTCGCCTGGGGGAGCGCCTACGACGTGTCGGCGACCCTGCTCGCCAACGTGCTCACGACACTGGTGCTCTATCTCGCCGCGCTGGCGGTCGTGCGCAGGGTGCCGCGTGCGACGGGACTGCCCCTGCTCGGGATCGTCGGGATCGGCGTGCTCGGGTTCCTCGCGAACCTGTTCTTCGCGATCGCGTCGGAGACCGGCATGCTGTCGGTGATCGCGGTCTGCGCCTCGGTGTTCCCCGCGGTGACGGTGCTGCTCGGGTGGTGGCTGCTCAAAGAGCGGCTCCGCCTCGTCCAGGTGGTCGGCGTCGCCTGCGTGCTCGGCGGAGTGGCGCTCGTCTCGCTGTCGATCTGAGGGAGGCGGACCGCCCCGCCTGCGCGCCCGCGGGTCAGCTGATGGTGAGCAGCTGATGCCCGGCGGACACCGTCGTTCCGGGGGCGGCGTTGATGTTGCCCACCACGCCGTCCTTGTGCGCCTGCAGCGGCTGCTCCATCTTCATCGCCTCGAGCACGACGACCAGGTCGCCCTTGACGACCTGCTGACCGTCCTCGACCGCGATCTTCACGATGGTCGCCTGCATCGGCGACTTC
>JBASAE010000022.1:0-4815 GCA_049654285.1 Microbacterium sp. | reverse complement strand
GCGCCCGCTGGGCGCGATCGCAGCCCTCGCCTGCACCGCCGCCGTCGTCTGGCTCGGCCTGACCTGGTTCGCCGGCCTGTTGGTGCTCGCAGGGCCGGTGCTCATCGTGCTCATGGTCGGTGCGGCGTGGACGGCGCTCGCCGCATCCGGGGTCGCCGTGCCCGCCCTCGCCCGCCGCCGCGTCATCGGAGAAGAAGAATGACCCCGATTCTGAGACAGTCCATCCCACACGCCGACGCGCCCGCCCTGGCGATGCCGGTCGGCGGCATCGGCACGGGGGGATTCGCCGTGAACGCCGACGGGTCGCTGCGACAGTGGCAACTGGTCGGCATGCCGAACCACCGCGGCGCCCTGCCCGGCACCGGGTTCTGGCTGCGCCTGAGCCGTATCGAGCCGCCGCTGGACAGCATCTCCATGGTGCAGGGTGCGCCCGTGGCCGACCCCGCCGCTTCGCTGACCACGGACGGCGAGCTGCCGGCGTGGATGGCCGCGGCGTCCGAGCGGTTCGACACCTTCGCCTCAGCGCGGTTCAGCGGCACCTACCCGATCGCCGAGGTCGAGCTGACCGATGAGCGCCACCCGCTGCGGATCGGCATGCGGGCGCTGAACCCGATGGTGCCCGGCGACGTCGAGGTCAGCGGCATCCCGACCGGCATGTTCGAGTTCACCCTCACGAACACCGGCGACATCGCGATGCACGGGACGCTCGCCGGGTCGCTGTTGAACGCGGCCGGTTGGGACGGGATCACCCCGATCACCGACAGCACTCCCGGCCTCGGCGGCAACGTCAACCGACTCCGCCGTGGTGGCGGATGGTCGCGGGTGGTGATGGACAATCCCTCGCTGGACGAATCGCATCAGCATGCCGGACAGCTGGTGCTGGCGGCGGACGACGAGTCGGCGGCCGTGCTCACGCGGTGCACCGGACTGGAGCATCTCCGGGCGTTCCTGGAGTCCCGCGCGCTGAACAACGGGTCGGCACGCCTGGCCGTCGCGCCGACCGTCGGCGATCCGCAGCTCAATGCGCCGAGATCGGCGACCGGTGCCAGCCCGGACGGTCGCACCTGGCTCGGCGTGGTCGGCGTGCCGTTCTGGCTCGAGCCGGGCGAGTCCCGGCGCATCCGCTTCTCGATGTCGTGGCACTTCGCCAACCGCATGGTCGACGTCGAGCAGTTCGGGCGTTCGCTGCCCGAATGGGGATCGACCCGCTTCTACCTCGGGAACGCCTATGCGACCCGCTTCATCGATGCGATCGACGTGCAGGGCGCCGTCGAGCGGGACTGGGACGAGCTGGTGTCGCGCACCGAGTCGTGGACCTCGCTGCTGGTCGACTCGAGCTTCGACGACCTCGAGACCGATCGCCTCGCCGCCCAGGCGGCGTACGTGCGCAGCCCGACCTGTTTCATCGGCGCCGATGGGCGGTTCTACGGCTATGAGGGATCCCTCGGGGCGTCGACGACGATGTGGTCGGGGCAGTTCGGCGGGTCCTGCCCGCTCAACTGCACGCATGTCTGGCAGTACGAGGCGGCTCTTGCCGGTCTCTGGCCGTCGCTGGAGCGGAACATGCGCGACACGGAGTTCGACGTGATGCAGAACGCGGCCGGCGCCATCCCGCATCGACTGCGGGTGCCCGCGTACCTGACGCAGATGGGCGACGAGCAGATCGGCGGACCGGAGGAGCCGGCGCTGGACGGCATGCTCGCGACCATCCTCAAGTCGCTCCGGGACATGCAGCGCGGCGCGGGCGAGGCCTGGATCGCCGAGCGATGGCCGGCGCTCGTCCGGCTCTATGCGCACATCTGCTCGCGGTGGGATGCGGACGGCGACGGTGTGCTCCGCGGCATTCAGCCGAGCACGCACGACATCGACCTCGCCGGGGTCAACCCGTTCATGGGCACGCTGTGGCTGGCCGCGCTGCGCGCCTACGAGGAACTCGCCCTGCTCGCCGGAGACGATGACGCGGCGGCCGAGGCGCATGGTCGGTTCGAATCGGGCAGCCGGCTCTACGACGAGCTGCTCTTCGACGGCACGCACTACGTCCAGGTGCTCGACGACGGCGATCCGACCGACTTCCAGTGGCGCACCGGCGTGCTGAGCGATCAGGTCATCGGGCAGTGGTGGGCGCATCAGCTCGGGCTCGGACATGTGCTTCCGGAGGAGCACGTGAAGAGCGCTCTCCGCCATGTCGTCGCCACGAACCTGCGACGCGGCTTCGAGGACTTCGAGCATCCCTATCGGGTGTACGCGGACTCAGCGGAGGACGTCGGACTGCTGATGTGCTCCTGGCCGCAGGGCGGACGCCCTGCGGTGCCCACGCGCTACGCGGACGAGGTCTGGACCGGCATCGAGTGGCAGGTGGCCGCGCACTGCTGGTTCGAGGGGCTGACCGAAGAAGGCGCTGCGGTGCTCAAGGGGCTCTGGGATCGGCATGACGGCTCGCGCCGCAATCCGTACAACGAGATCGAATGCGGCGATCACTATGCGCGGGCGATGGCCGGGTGGACCCTGGCCCAGGCGCGCTCGGGCGTGCGCGTGGACCACACCCGCGGTGTGCTGATCGTGCGCGAGCCGGGTCGCTGGCCGTGGATCTCGGGAACCGGATACGGGTGGGTCGATGTCGACGCGGAAGGGGCCGTCGTGCACGTGGTCGAGGGGGAGTGCGATCTGGCGGTGGAGCGGGGCTGACGGGTCGGGACCGACCGGATCCGGTCGGTCCCGACAGCCCTCGGAGAGGGGCCGGTCATCGTGGTGGCGTCGCGGTCGCATCCGACTGTGCCAGGTGAAGCCGCTCGGCACGGACCCGGCGCAATAGGCTGGCGGGATGAGCAGGCCACAGGTGCGGGTGGAGCGCCGGATCACCGCGCGCAACGCGCGCTTCCAGCAGTGGCAGGCGCTGCTGACGAATCGCAACAAGCGCACCAGGGCGCGGGAGTTCCTGATCCAGGGCGTGCGCCCGATCACGCTCGCCGTGCAGCACGGCTGGACGATCCGCGCACTGCTCTACGACAGGGATCGTGAGCTGTCGTCGTGGGCGCGCGACCTGCTGCGCACGCTGCGCACGGAGCAGGTCGCCATGGCGTCCGAGCTGTTGGCCGAGCTGGGCGAGAAGGACGACCCTCCCGAGGTGATCGCGGTCGTCGAGATGCCCGAGGACGATCTCGACCGCATCCCCGTGCCGCAGGACTTCCTCGGTGTGCTGTTCGACCGTCCGACCAGCCCGGGCAACGTCGGCAGCATCATCCGCTCCGCCGACGCCCTCGGCGCGCACGGCATGATCGTGACGGGGCATGCCGCCGACGTGTACGACACCAAGTCGGTTCGATCGAGCACAGGATCGCTGTTCTCGCTGCCCGCCGTCCGGGTGCCGTCACCCGGCGAGGTGATGCGGTGGGTCGACGCGCAGCGGGCGGGCGGGGTTCCGATCGTGCTGGTCGGCACCGACGAGCACGGTGACAGCGACGCCTTCGACTTCGACCTGACGCAGCCGACGCTGCTGCTGATCGGCAACGAGACGAAGGGTCTCAGCGCCGGCTGGCGCGAGCACTGCGATCATCTGATCCGGATCCCGATGGCGGGCTCCGCCAGTTCGCTGAACGCCGCGAACGCCGCGACCGTGGTGCTCTACGAGGCCCTGCGTCAGCGGAGTGTCGCCGGTCGGCGACCGCGGTGACGGTGTTCGCCCGGGCCAGACACGCTGATCAGGATCGCGGCGGCGTCGCACCGAGATCAGGGACGGCAGCGGTTCCTAGGTGGACCTCCATGTCGTCGGCGCTCGGGCTCTTCGGCCGACGCGCCGTGGGCCGGTCGAGGTAGAACATCGCGGTCGAGGCGATGTCGTCTCGCAGCGGCAGATAGCGCCAGCCGCTGCGCCAGCCGAGCGCCTGGATGTCGACCCGGGGGACGCCGGTGGCGAAGTGGATCGGGTCCTGCAGATGCCAGCGATACATGCCGAAGCGCTGCTGCGAGACGTACAGCCCGTCCGGGCGGATCACCTGCGGCATCCCGAGATAGGGGGTGGAGAACGTGGTGTAGCCCTTGCCCGGGATGTCGAAGTTCCAGGCACCGCCGAAGTAGTCCTCGGTGCCTGTGCCGCAGATCGTCGGGTAGTCGGTGTCGTCGTCGAGGTAGAACTTGATCTCGCCCTCGCCCCACCAGCCGTTGGAGTTCACGCCCCAGGCGATGTAGGTGCCGACGTACTGACCCTGACCCTCGACACCCTCCAGGATCACGTGCGGGGTCAGGTCCTCGAGGGGGTTCGACCGTCGCCACTGGGCGTGGAAGTAGCCGTCCTGTGAGTGGTCGCCCCCGGTCTCGTAGGTGATCTGGTAATAGACCCGCACGTCGACCACGGAGGTGTTCTCGATCGTCAGCCGAGCGCCGTCGCGGAACGGCATCGGCCAGTACGAGTTGAAGCCGCCGTGCGGGTTCGCGGCGATCGGCTGAGAGTCGACCTGGGCGAACACGCCCCAGCCGTTGCAGAAGAAGTCGCCGTAGGGCACTTCGACGGCCGGTTCCTCGGCGCCGTCCCAGAAGGCGCGCAGGACGAGCGTGCGCCAGTTGTCGGTGTGCGTGGTGATCCAGATGTGCGTGATCTTGCCGCTGCCTGCGATGGACGCCAGCTCGAACGTCTCGCCGGCCTTGATGTCGACGCTGGGGGAGATCTTCCACCCGGGGCCGAGGTCGCGGGCGCAGTCGGCGCCGGTGCCCTCGGTGGCGCGTCCGCCGCCGCCCACCGCGCCGTCGAAGTTCTCCGGCGAGATCGAACGGGTCTGCACCCGGCGCAGGGCGGAGATCGAATTCAGGTCGGACATGCGC
>JBASAE010000021.1:0-3303 GCA_049654285.1 Microbacterium sp. | reverse complement strand
ATCTGGTGCGCAGCCACGGCGTCGCCGGCCCCGGCCCCGACCATTTCGTCTCGCCCGACATCGAGACCGTCACCGGACTCGTCCTCTCGGGCGTCGTCGCCCGCACTGCGAAGGAGCACCTCCATGTCTGAACCGCGTACGATCCGTGCGGCGCGCGGCAACCAGCGCACCGCGAAGAGCTGGGGCGCGGAGGCCGCCAAGCGGATGTTGATGAACAACCTCGACCCCGAGGTCGCCGAGCATCCCGAGGATCTCGTCGTCTACGGCGGCACCGGCCGTGCCGCACGCAGCTGGGAGGCGTACGATGCGATCGTCCGCACCCTCGACGAGCTGGAGCCCGATGAGACGCTGCTCGTGCAGTCGGGCAAGCCGGTCGGCGTGTTCCGCACGCACGAGTGGGCGCCTCGGGTGCTGATCGCCAACTCGAACCTCGTCGGCGACTGGGCCACCTGGCCCGAGTTCCGTCGGCTCGAGGAGCTCGGCCTGATCATGTACGGGCAGATGACCGCCGGCTCGTGGATCTACATCGGCACTCAGGGCATCCTGCAGGGCACCTATGAGACCTTCGCCGCGGTCGCCCGCTCGCTCGGCAGGGACTCCCTCAGAGGCACCCTGTCGCTGACCGGCGGCGCCGGAGGCATGGGCGGCGCTCAGCCGCTCGCGGTCACCCTCAACGAGGGTGCGGTGCTGATCGTCGACGTCGACGAGTCGCGCCTGGCCCGCCGCGTCGAGCACGGCTACCTTGATGAGGACCACACCGATCTCGACGCCGCGGTGGCCCGTGCGGTCGCCGCGAAGGAGGCCGGTGAGGCGCTCTCGGTCGGTGTCGTCGGCAATGCCGCCGAGGTGTTCCCCGAGTTGCTGCGTCGCGGCACCCCGATCGACGTCGTCACCGACCAGACCAGTGCGCACGACCCGCTCGCCTACCTGCCGATCGGCATCTCGGTCGCGGAGTGGAAGGACGCCGCGGCCGCCGACCCCGAGGGCTTCACGCGACGCTCGCGTGAGTCGATGGCCGCGCACGTCGCCGCGATGGTCGCCTTCCAAGAAGCCGGCGCGGCGGTCTTCGACTACGGCAACTCGATCCGCGCCGAGGCGAAGCTCGGCGGCTTCGAGCGCGCCTTCGAGTTCCCTGGCTTCGTGCCGGCGTACATCCGCCCGCAGTTCGAGGAGGGACGCGGCCCGTTCCGCTGGGCGGCGCTCTCGGGTGATCCGGAGGACATCTACAAGACGGACCGGGCGATCGCCGAGCTGTTCCCCGAAGACAAGGCCCTGCACCGCTGGCTCGAGAAGGCGGGGGAGAAGGTCCATTTCGAGGGTCTGCCGGCGCGCATCTGCTGGCTCGGTTACAGGGAGCGGCATCTCGCCGGTCTGAGGTTCAACGAGATGGTCGCCTCGGGCGAGCTGTCCGCACCGATCGTGATCGGCCGCGACCACTTGGACTCCGGATCGGTGGCCTCGCCGTACCGGGAGACCGAGGCGATGAAGGACGGCTCGGACGCCATTGCGGACTGGCCGCTGCTGAACGCGCTGCTGAACACCGCCTCGGGTGCGAGCTGGGTCTCGTTGCACCACGGCGGCGGGGTCGGGATCGGCCGTTCGATCCATGCCGGTCAGGTGACCGTGGCCGACGGGTCGGCGCTCGCGGCCGAGAAGCTGGAACGGGTGCTCACCAACGATCCCGGCACCGGGGTGATGCGGCACGTCGACGCCGGCTATGAGCACGCCCGGGAGATCGCCCGCGAGCGTGGCCTCACGGTGCCCATGGGGCTGTGACACTCATGCGAGGTGTCAGAAAAGCTGGTATCCAGAAGGTGGAACCCTGCTTCTCTGACACCTCAGTGAAAGGAGTCGACGTGACCACGCTGATCACGAACATCGGGGAGCTGACGACCAACGCCGGCTCCCCCGAGGGATCCCCGAGCCCGTCGACGATCGGCACCCTGCACGATGCCGCCGTGCTCATCGAGGACGGCCGGATCGCCTGGGTCGGTCCCGCGGAGGAGGCTCCCGGCCTATCCTCCGCGAGCGGTGCGGCGCGGCGAGACGGGGCGCCCGAGGAGGGGGTCCACGGCGGCACCCGCGTCATCGACGCCGGTGGCCGTGCCGTCATCCCCGGCTTCGTGGACAGCCACAGCCATCTCGTGTTCGGCGGCGATCGTGCCGCCGAGTTCGAGGCGCGGATGGCGGGCGAGAGATATGCCGCCGGAGGCATACGCTCCACGGTCTCCGCCACGCGGTCGGCATCCGATGAGGAGCTGCGCGCGCGGCTGGCCGGCTTCGTCGATGAGCTGCGCGCGCAGGGCACCACGACCGTCGAGATCAAGAGCGGCTACGGGCTCGACGTCGCGACCGAGGAGCGGCTGGTTCGCCTGGCGTCCGAGGTGACCGACGAGGTCACCTACCTGGGCGCGCACGTCGTGCCGGTCGAGTTCGCCGATCGGGGCGACGAGTACGTCGATCTCGTCGTCGGCGAGATGCTGGACGCCTGTGCCCCGCACGCGAGGTGGATCGACGTGTTCTGTGAGACCGGTGCCTTCACGGTCGCGCAGTCCCGGCGGGTTCTCGAGGCGGGCATCGCACGCGGGCTGAGGCCCCGCGTGCACGCGGGCCAGCTGGGCCCGGGCGACGGCGTGCGGATGGCGGTCGAGCTCGGCGCGGCATCCGTCGATCACGGCACCTATCTGACCGATGACGACGTCGCCGCGCTCGCCGCGAGCGACACCGTGCTCACCCTGCTGCCCGGCGTGGAGTTCTCCACGCGTCAGCCCTATCCGGACGCCCGCCGGCTGATCGACGCCGGCGTCACCGTCGCGATCGCCTGCGACACCAACCCCGGGTCGAGCTTCACCAGCTCGATGCCGTTCTGCATCGCGGTCGCGGTACGCGACATGCGGATGACCGTGGCCGAGGCCGTCTGGGCGGCGACGGCAGGCGGGGCCGCCGCGCTTCAGCGCGACGACGTCGGACGGATCTCCCCGGGCGCCAGGGCGGACCTCGTGCTGCTCGACGCGCCCAGCCGGGTGCATCTGGCCTACCGGCCGGGCGTTCCCCTCGTGAAGCAGGTCTGGAAGGACGGGGTGGCCGTCGGGCATCGCGCGTGACCCCTCCGAGACGGCGGGGAACGGGTGACTCGAAGGGCCGGGATGGACGGCGGCGAAGCCGACGGGCCCGCGCCGACAGGGCAGGATGACGCTGTTCCCCGGAGCAGCGAACGCAGGATGGAGAAGAGGATGGCACTCTCGCACGATGAGCTCTGGCCGCGCGCCGGGGGATGGCCGGCGTTCGACGGGAGGACGGGCG
>JBASAE010000020.1:0-3489 GCA_049654285.1 Microbacterium sp. | reverse complement strand
CTTCGATGTCGGCTCCACGGCGGAGGTCGTGGAGCTGGCGCGCAGCGGCGAGCCCGAGGCGGCGTACGCCCTGCGACGCGCCGGCCAGGTGCTCGGCAGGGCGATCGCCTACAGCGTGAGCCTCCTGAACCCGGACCGGATCCTCGTGGGCGGCTCGCTGGCGGATGCCGGCGATGCGCTCCTCTCCGGCATCCGCGAGTCGGTCTACCGCCTCTCCCTCCCGCTCGCCACCCGAGACCTCTCCTTCTCCCTCGCCGGGGGCGACGTCACCTGCGGTGCGGTGGGGGTCGCACGGATCCTCACCGACACGGCACTGGCGCCCGCCGCCTTCCACCGGCTGGCGCAGCCGTTCCTGACCGGGGACGCCACCGGCCCCACGGGTCACACACGCAGGAAATCCCACCCTCATTCCCTGCACTAGCGACCCCTCGAAGGCTCTCCGCCGGATCAGATCCGCTCGCGCTACCCTGAGAAGCGTGATTCCTCGGTCTCTCCCCTTGGCGCACTGATGGGCGCCCTCGACGACGGCGAACGGGTGGTCGCCGCGGATGCCGAGGTCTGGCGCGCCTGGCTGACCGAGAACCACGGCACCTCGACCGGGGCCTGGCTGGTGCGCCCGCGCCCCGGCAACGACGACGTGCACATCGGCTACGAGGACTCGATCCTGCAGGCGCTCTGCTTCGGCTGGATCGACGGTCCGGTGCGCAGCTTCGACGAGCGCATCGGGGGCCTGTGGTTCGCGCCGCGCCGCGCGTCGAGCGGCTGGGCGGCGACGAACAAGGCCCGGGTCGCACGGCTCGAGGAGGCCGGACTGCTCGCACCGGCGGGCATCCGCGCGATCGAGACCGCGAAGGCGAACGGAGCCTGGACGGTGCTCGACGGCCCGGAGGCCGGCATCGAGCCGCCCGAGCTGACCCGCGCCCTGGACGCCGTACCCGCCGCGCGTGCGGGCTGGGATGCGTTCCCGGCATCCGCGCGCAAGATGGGACTCACACAGATCGCGATGGCCAAGCGCGCGGAGACGCGCGCGACGCGGATCGCGAGGATCGTGGCGGATGCCGCGGAGGGGAGACGCCCGGCATGACCCAGCAGGACATGCTCTTCCTCGTGCTGATCGTGATCGGCCTCTCGTCCCTCACGATCATCGCGGTGCAGCTGCTGCGCCGTCCGAGGAAGGACGACCGGGGCGCCTGGTACGAGGGCCCCTGGGACGACGACGACAAGCCCCGCAGGAAGCCCTGATACTTTGTCGCCCCGACCGCTAACCAAAGGATAGCAACATACCCTTTGGTTAAATGGTGCAATGAGTACAGATCACCCCCACGGATGGCCGGTCGTCGCGTACGAAGCCAGACCTTGGGCGCGTAGCGGCGATGAGATCACATCCCGCCGGAGATCGCGCCTGATCACCGGCGAGTACCGCGCCGCCGTGCCGCCCGAGATCCGTCGGCTGGTGGTCGAGCTCGAGCCGGATGTCCTCGCCGCGGCTGATGAGGCAAGCCACGCACTGGCCCGGTTCGACGCCGAGGCCGGTTCGTTCATCGCCCCGTTCTCGGCGATCCTGTTGCGCACCGAATCCTCGTCGAGTTCGGAGGTGGAGAACCTGACCGCTGGCGCGAAGCAGGTGGCTCTCGCAGAGATCGGCGCCTCCCGCTCGGAGAACGCGCGCCTGATCGTCGCGAACACGCGCGCGATGGACGCGGCACTCGCCTTGAGCGCGAATCTCGACGAGGAGGCCGTCATCGCCATGCATGCCGCGCTTCTCGAGGAATCGGCACCACGGATGGTCGGGGGGTGGCGTGAGGAGCAGGTCTGGATCGGCGGCGGGGCACTGTCCCCACACGATGCGGAGTTCGTCCCTCCGCATCACGACCGCGTTCCCGACCTGATGAGCGATCTGCTCGACTTCATCGACCGCACCGACGTCCCCGTGCTGGCTCAGGCCGCGATCGCACACGCCCAGTTCGAGACCATCCACCCGTTCCCCGACGGGAACGGCCGAACCGGCAGAGCCCTCATCCACGCGATGCTGCATCGGGGCGGGCTCACCAAGAATCTGACCGTACCCGTCTCCGCCGGGCTGCTGCATGTACCGCAGAAGTACTTCGACGCGCTCAGCGACTACCGCACGGGTGACGTGGATGCGATCGTGCACGCGATCGCCTACGCCGCCTTCGACGCGATCGGCAACGGCCGGAGACTGGTGGAGGACATGGAGTCGGTCCGCGCACGGTGGAAGGAGACCCTCCGCGCGCGATCCGACTCCACCGTGCATCGTTTGATGGATGAGCTGCTCGGCAAGCCCGTGGTCACCGTCAGGATGGCCGCACAAACGCTCGGCGTCAGCGAAACCGCTGCGGGCACGGCCATCAATCGGCTTGCGGATGACGGCATCCTCACCCAGGCGGCCGGCGGCGCGCGTTATCGCATCTGGCAAGCACCCGACGTCATCGATGCGCTCGACGCATTCGCCGAGCGCGCCCGCCGCGGACGCGTCTGAGCTCGTGCTCGAAGGCATCGGGGAACCTCAGCAGCGGATCGTGCGAGACAGGGCCGGGAATGCCCCGGCTGTGACGACGACAAGCCCCGCAGGAAGCCCTGACGCGGCGCTCCGCCGGACGTAGGCTGAGCGCATGGGAACGCGTTTCTTCGACGTCGGCGACGTTCGGCTCGCCTTCGACCGGGCGGGCGACGGACCGGTCGTGATCGTCGCCCACGGGCTGACGATGAGCCGGGCGGCCGACCGCGAGCAGGGCCTGACCCGGTGGGACGACCTCGCCCGCCACGGGTTCCGAGTGGTGTCCTACGACGCCCGCGGACACGGGGAGACGGTGGGGCGCCCCGATCCCGCGGACTATCGCTGGGAAGTCCTCGCCGACGACCTCCTGGCCCTCGCCGACGCCGTCTCGCCCGACGAGCCCGTGCACGCGATCGGCACGTCGATGGGAACCGCCACCATCCTGCACGCCCTCGTCCGACGTCCGGAGCGGTTCCGGTCGGTGGCGCTCGCCGCCCCGCCGACCGCATGGGAGACCCGCGTGGAGCAGAGCCGGATGTACGAGCTGACCGCCACCGCGGCCGAGTCGATGTCGCTCGACGAGTTCCTCGCTGCGGCGGCCGCGGCCCCGCCGCCCGCGATCTTCGCCGAGACCTGGGACCCGGGACCGCCGAGCATCGACATGTCGGTGCTGCCGGCGGTCTTCCGCGGCGCGGGGGCGAGCGATCTTCCCGATCCCGCGGAGGTCGCACGCGTCGACGTGCCGGCGCTGCTGCTGGCCTGGGCGACGGACCCCGGGCATCCGCTCTCCACCACCGAACGCCTCGCCGAGCTGATGCCGCATGCCGAGGCGGTCATCGCCGAGGACATCGCCGCGATCCGCTCCTGGCCCGCCCGGGCCGCGGCGTTCTTCGCCGAGCACCCCTAGCGGCACCCGCCCCGGCGTCTCCCCCGGCCCCTGCGCCCCCGCGCGATGGCCCGCGCATGGGGAC
>JBASAE010000019.1:0-2733 GCA_049654285.1 Microbacterium sp. | reverse complement strand
AGCGGCCGCACGCCCTCCGTGACGGCGACTCCGCGCTCGGCCGCCGCAGCGGCGATCTGCTCCCGCAGCTTCGCCCAGGCCTTCATCCCGTTGAGGGTGCCGGAGAACTCGATGGCACGGGAGACGGCGACCATGGTGCCGCCCTCGACCGATGCGATCTCGTAGACGACGTCGTCGTCGTTGTAGTGCGTCTGCGCCCAGGTGCCGTCCTCCTGCGCGCGCACGCGCTTGGCCGCGGAGAGGATCGGGTCGACGATCGCGCGGGTGGCGTCCACATCGGCCGCGAGTGTCAGGGTGGCACCCAGGCCGTCGTCGGCGGCCTGCCTGTCCTTCCGTGCCTCGCCGCGCTGCGCCCCGGCGGCGCGGGCCTTCTTCTTCAGGATCCGGCCGACGATCGGCAGGACGATGACGAGGGCGAGCAGGACGAAGATGAGAATGACCTGGGGCTGATCCATGCCGACCACCCTAGCGGCGACGCACGCGCGGCCCGGAACCGGCGTGCGCGGAGGGGGTCAGCGGGTCAGCGCCTGCTCGATCGCCGCGACGATCTCGGGGGAGTCCGGCCGCTGCTTCGGGCGGAAGCGCTGCACCGAGCCGTCGGGCGAGACGAGGAACTTCTCGAAGTTCCACTCCACCCGGCCCGCCTTGCCCTCGGCGTCCGCGGTCTGCTTCAGGGTCTTGTACAGCTCCGCGGCGTTCTTGCCGTTCACCTTCACCTTGTCATGCACCGGGAAGGTGACCCCGTACGTGGTCGAGCAGAACTCCAGGATCTGCTCCATCGATCCGGGTTCCTGGCCCATGAACTGGTTGCAGGGGAAGCCGAGCACGGTGAAGCCGCGGTCCTGATAGGTGCGCTGCAGCTGCTCGAGCTGTTCGTACTGCGGGGTGAGACCGCACTTCGAGGCGACGTTGACCACCAGCACGACGTCGGCGTCGTAGTCCTCCAGGGTCTTCGAGGTTCCTTCGGCATCGGCGAACGGGATCTGGCGCAGCGGTGTCTCACTCATATCCACAGCCTAGGACGGCCGGGGCCGCCCGGCGCCGTCGTCTGGGAGAATGGAGGGGATATGACTCTTGCTCCCGCACCAGCGCGCCCCCTGCGCATCGGTCCGATCGACCTCGACACCCCGGTCGTGCTTGCGCCGATGGCGGGCATCACCAACACCGCGTTCCGTCGGCTGTGCCGCGAGTACGGTGCCGGCCTCTACGTCAGCGAGATGATCACGTCCCGTGCATTGGTCGAGCGCAACGCCATCACGATGCGGCTCATCCAGCACCACGAGTCGGAGACGCCGCGGTCCATCCAGCTCTACGGCGTGGACCCGGCGACGATCGCCGAGGCGGTGCGCATCATCGTCGCCGAGGACCGCGCCGACCACATCGACCTGAACTTCGGATGCCCGGTGCCGAAGGTCACGCGCAAGGGCGGGGGAGCGGCTCTGCCGTGGAAGACCTCGCTGTTCGCGGACATCGTCTCCCGTGCGGTCACGGCCGCGGGCGACGTGCCCTTGACGGTGAAGATGCGCAAGGGCATCAGCAGGGACCATCTCACCTTCCTCGATGCGGGGCGCGCGGCCGAGGACGCCGGGGCCGCGGCGGTCGCCCTGCACGCCCGCACCTCGGCGGAGTACTACTCCGGGCACGCCGACTGGGGCGCGATCGGCGAGCTGAAGGAGGCGGTCACCAGCATCCCGGTGCTCGGCAACGGCGACATCTGGTCGGCGGACGACGCGGTGCGGATGATGGCCGAGACCGGATGCGACGGGGTCGTCGTGGGACGCGGATGCCTGGGCCGACCGTGGCTGTTCGGAGAGCTCGCCGCCGCACTCGGACCCGGAGAAGGGGTGCACGTCGACGCCACCCTGCAGTTCGTGGCGCAGGCGTTCCGCCGGCACGCCGAGCTGCTGGTGGAGTTCTTCGAGGACGAGGACCGCGGCTGCAAGGACATCCGCAAGCACGTCGCCTGGTACTTCAAGGGCTATCCCGTCGGCGGAGAGCTGCGCGCGGCGCTCGCCCGGGCGTCCTCGCTGCAGGAGATCGACGATCTGCTGGGGACCCTCGGCGACGCCCCGTACCCGGGCGCGCCCGCCGAGGGACAGCGCGGTCGTGCCGGGTCGCCGAAGCGCACCGCCCTGCCCGAGGGCTGGCTGGACTCGCGCGAGATCGGCGCCGACACCTCGGAGATGATGCGAGGCGCGGAGATCGAGAACAGTGGCGGCTGACCCTCAGGAGCGTTCGGGGATCCGCCGGACGGACGGATACGACGCACGCGACGCCGAGCGGTTCTTCGCGGAGACCCACCGCTCTGAGCGCGACGACTTCGCCCGCGACCGCGCCCGGGTGCTGCACTCCGCCGCGCTTCGCCGGCTGGCGGCGAAGACCCAGGTGCTCAGTCCCGCGTCGACGGCGGACTTCGCCCGCAACCGGCTGACCCACTCGCTCGAGGTCGCCCAGGTCGGACGCGAGCTCGCGATCGCCCTCGGCGTCTCGGCCGATGTCGTCGACACCGCATGCCTGAGCCATGACCTCGGGCATCCGCCGTTCGGACACAACGGCGAGCGGGCCCTGAACGACTGGGCCGGGGACATCGGAGGATTCGAGGGGAACGCGCAGTCGCTGCGCATCCTCACCCGCCTCGAGGCGAAGGTGCTCGACGACGACGAGCACTCGGTCGGCCTCAACCTCACCCGCGCCAGCCTCGACGCGACGTGCAAGTACCCCTGGACCGTGGAC
>JBASAE010000018.1:0-6062 GCA_049654285.1 Microbacterium sp. | reverse complement strand
CCTCTGAGCCCAGCCAGATGATGCGGTCCTTCAGCAGCCTGTCGAAGACACTCGTCGCGACCAGGGGTTCAGCCATGTCAGCTCCTGTTTCGGTGTTCAGTGATTCGAATCTACCGGCGGCGGAAAGCCGCATCGCCCGTGTTCGCCGTCGGCATATCGGCGCGTCCGCGAAACGGAGAAGGCGGATGCCGGAGCATCCGCCTTCCCTCGTCGAGCAGGGATCACTCGGCCTTCTCGGCACCGTCCTCGTCCACGGCCTTCTTCGCCGCGGGCTTCTTGGCAGGGGCCTTCTTGGCCGGGGCCTTCTTCGCCGGGGCCTTCTTCGCCGCGGGCTTCTTCTCTGCCTGGTCCGTCTTCTCGGCGGCGGGCTTCTTGGCGGCGGCCTTCTTCGCCGGGGCCTTCTTCGCGGGCTTCTCTTCGGCGGCGTCCTCGTCCGCGGCCTCCTCGTCGGCCTCGCCGAACAGGCCGGAGAGGTCGACGACCTTGCCGTTGCTGTCCACGACCTTGACCTTGCCGAGCGCGATCGCCAGAGCCTTGTTGCGGGCGACCTCGCCGACCAGCGCCGGCAGCTGGTTCTGCGACTGCAGCGCCTCGACGAACTCCTGGGGCGCCATGCCGTACTGCGCGGCGGACTGGACGAGGTACTGGCTCAGCTCCTCCTGGGAGACCTGCACGTCCGAGCCCTCGGCGATCGTGTCGAGCAGCACCTGCGTGCGGAACTGCTTCTCGCTCGCCTCGGCGACCTCGGCACGGTGCTCGTCGTCCTCGAGACGCCCCTCGGACTCGAGGTGGTTGTGCACCTCGTCCTCGATGAGCTGGGCGGGGACGGGGATCTCGATCTTCTCGAGAAGGGTCTCGATCAGCTGGTCGCGGGCGGCGGATCCCTGCGCGAAGACGCCCTGCTGGGCGACCTGCTCGGCGAGGCTGTCGCGCAGCTCGGCGATCGTGTCGAACTCGCTGGCCATCTGGGCGAAGTCGTCGTCCGCCTCGGGCAGCTCGCGCTCCTTGACGGCCTTGACGGTCACGGCGACCTCAGCCTCCTCGCCGGCGTGGTCGCCGCCGACGAGCTTCGAACGGAACGTGGTGTCCTCGCCCGCGGTCAGGGAGTCGATCGCCTCGTCGATGCCCTCGAGCAGCTCACCCGAGCCGACCTCGTACGAGACGCCGTCGGCGCGGTCGATCTCGGTGCCGTCGATCGTGGCGACCAGGTCGAGCTCGACGAAGTCGCCCTGGGCGGCGGGACGGTCCACCGGGATGAGCGTGCCGAAACGGCTGCGCAGGCGGTCGAGCTCGGCGTCGACCGCAGCGGCGTCCGCCTCGGCGGCGTCCACGGTCAGAGTGATGCCGGCCAGGTCGGGCAGCTCGATCTCGGGGCGCACGTCGACCTCGATGTCGACGAGCAGGTCGCCGGAGAAGTCCTTCTCGCTGGGCCACTGGGTGATGTCGGCGGACGGACGCCCGACGATGCGCACCTCGTGCTCGGCCGCGGCCTCGCGGAAGAAGCGGTCCAGGCCCTCGTTCACGGCGTGCTCGATGACCGCGCCGCGGCCGATGCGCTGGTCGATGATCGGCGCGGGGACCTTACCCTTGCGGAAGCCGGGGATCTGCACGTCCTGCGCGATGTGCTCATAGGCGTGCTCGATGCTGGACTTGAGGTCTTCCGGGGTGACCGTGATGCTGAGCTTGACCCGGGTCGGGGACAGCTTCTCGACGGTGCTGTTGGCCATGCTGGTGTGTTCTCCTTGTGGTTTCCGCGCGACGGCGCGGTCGTGAAGTCAGGATGCCGTGGTCGTGCGCGTCCCCAGGCGTTCCTCCGCCCGTCGCGTTCGCGACGCGCGGAGCCTCCACGCTGGGGGCCCGCCCGACTGCTGCGAGCAGTGAGCAGTCCGACCCTTCGGGCCGACCTCCTCACTACGTCGGGGCGACAGGATTTGAACCTGCGACCTCCCGCTCCCAAAGCGGGCGCTCTACCAAGCTGAGCTACGCCCCGGTAAACACCCGCGCACGCGGGAACGGCCTCCACGAGTCTAACGGACGGGAGCCCATGATCCGTCCGCTATGCTTTACGAGGTGCTCCGCTCGGCGGGGCGATCGCGGGGCTGTAGCTTAATGGTAAAGCCTTAGTCTTCCAAACTAATGACGCGGGTTCGATTCCCGTCAGCCCCTCCGTTTCCTGTCCGATGCCTGCGGCGCTTCCGTGCCATGATCTGAGCATGGAAGAGCCTGTGCCGTCCGCGGCGGACGCCGAGGACGCCCCGGCGCACCCACCGGAGCATCGTCGCCGCCGCGCGGCCTGGATCGTCACGACCGGGATCGTGCTGATCGCCCTGGTCTGCGGCGGGGTGCAGCTGTGGGCGAACCTCGCGTACGACGCCGCGGAGCAGGGCTTCCTCGCTGCGAGGGATGACGCAGAGCCGACGACGCAGACGTTGCGCGTCGCCGTCGATCGCGCCGCCGAGGTCCGCGGATCCGTCGCGATGCTGAGCGGGCTCTCCTCCCCCGAGCTGATCGACGACGCGGATCGAACGGTGCTCCAGACCGAGAGCGGGGCGCTGGGCGCGGCGCTCACCGACACCTCCGACCTCCTCGTCGATGCGCCGCCTCTCCCCGAGCCCAAGTCGATCTGGCCCTGGGCGATGTTCGCCGACGGCGCCGCCCTGACCACGCGGACGACCGGTCTCCGCACGCTCGCCGCCGATCAGGAGTCGGCCGCTCGCACCGTGGACGACCTGGTCGAGGAGGTCGTCGCGACCGGCTCGTCGATCGCCGATGGCGCCGCCGACGCGGTCCCGGCCATCGAGGCCGCGAACATCGACGCACGCCTCGATCCGATCCTCGCCTTGCGCGACGCCGGTGCCTCCGTCCGCCGGAACAGCTCCGCGTTCAACGTGCGTACGGCGGACACTCTCCAGGAACTCGACGAGGCCGTCGCCCAGGTGAAGGCCTCGGCCGCGGAGGAGCTCGCGAAGAAGTCCGGCCCCCTGGGCGATTCACGCCGGGACGCCGAGGCGTTCGCCCGCTCGCTCACACCCGGCATCCTGCTGGAGTTCATCTGGGAGCCCATCGTCAACGGCTACGGGAGCGACGGCAGCATGGGAGGCGTCACCACCTGGTGGTGGGACGAGCCGTATCGGGCGAGCATCGAGCTGTCGGACTCCGTCGCGGAGCGCTGGCCCTCCGATGCCAGCCGCAGCCTCATCGCCCACGAGGCCGGTCATGCCATCACGCAGAAGTGCGCGGGTCTGACGTACACCTCGCCCCAGGAGGACTTCGAGAGCTGGGCGACGGCCTGGGCGATCGGGATGGGGTACGCCGACGAGGCCAACGGGGTCTGGGCCTACGGCTACCCCGCCCAGTCGTACATCGACGCCGCGGCCGGCTGTCGCTGAGCGCCGCACGTGAAGAGCCCCCGGGACCGGAGTCCACGGGGGCTCTTCACAGCGCCGGTCGTTACTGGCCGCGGCGCTCGCGCAGCTGCGTCAACGCATCCTCCAGCAGCTGAGCGGCTTCTTCGTCGGTACGACGCTCCTTCACGTAAGCCAGGTGCGTCTTGTACGGCTCGGCCTTCGCGAGCTCGGGCGGATTGTTCCTGTCACGCCCCGCCGGAAGCCCGCTGTGCGGGTGATCGATCGTCTCGGGGATCTCCTCCTCGGGCAGGCCGGCGGCGAAGTATCGCACCGCCTCGTTGCCCAGGGCGTCCCAGTACGACACCGCGATACGGTCGGCGTGGTAGCCGTGGTCCTGCTCGCCCATCGGGCCCGAGCCGACCCGCGTTCCGCGGATCGCGTTGCCACCGGTCGCCATCAGATCGCCTCGAACTTCGTGATCAGGCCCAGCGCGACGATCGACACGAACCACACCAGCGCGAGCACGATCGTGAAGCGGTTGAGGTTGCGCTCGGCGAGCCCGGACGAACCGACCGAGGCGGTCATGCCGCCGCCGAACATGTCGGACAGCCCACCGCCGCGGCCCTTGTGGAGGAGGATGAGGAGAGTCAGCAGGACGCTGCTGATACCCAGCAGCACCTGCAGTACGAACTCGAGAACTGGCACGAGGAAAAGCCTTTCACTGGGGCGTACAAGCCCATATGACCGTCAATCATACCGTGAGCCGGGGACCGGGCCCCGGCTCACGCGCTCAGACGCCGACGTGCTTCTCGAACCGGATGATCGCGGCGAACTCGTCCACGACGAGGCTCGCCCCGCCGACCAGCGCGCCGTCGACATCGGGCTCACGCATGAAGCTGGCGATGTTCCCCGACTTCACGCTGCCCCCGTAGAGGACACGGGTGCGCGCCGCGGCGTCCTCGCCGAGCACCCGGGAGACCACCTGTCGCAGCGCCTGGCAGACCTCCTGCGCCTGGGCCGGCGTCGCCGCCTGCCCCGATCCGATCGCCCAGACCGGCTCATAGGCCACGACGATCTCGGCCGACGCGGCGACACCGGCCAGCGCCGCCTCCAGCTGCCCGGCCGGCACGGCGCTCGCGCCGTGCTTCTCCAGGTCCTCCGCCGTCTCGCCCACGCAGATCACCGGCACCAGGCCGTGCTTCAGCGCCGCACGCACCTTGGCGTTCACGACCTCATCGGTCTCAGCGTGATACTCACGACGCTCCGAGTGCCCGATGATGACGTAGCCCACGTTCAGCTTCGCCAGGAAGGCCCCGGACACCTCGCCCGTGTACGCACCCGAGTCGTGCGCCGAGAGATCCTGGGCGCCCAGCCCGAACTCGATCTTGTCGGCGTCGATCAGCGTCTGCACGCTGCGGATGTCGGTGAAGGGCGGGAACACCGCCACCTCGACCGAGCCGTTCTCGTGGCCCGCGTCCTTCAGTGTCCAGTGCAGCTTCTGCACCGTCGCGACCGCCTGCAGGTGGTCGAGGTTCATCTTCCAGTTTCCCGCGATGAGCGGGGTCCGCCTGTTCTGCGCAGCAGACGGGCTTCCTGTGTTCACAGCCATCCCAGTACCTCCAGGCCCGGTAGTCTCTTGCCCTCGAGGAACTCGAGGCTCGCGCCCCCGCCCGTCGAGATGTGTCCGAACTGCTCGTCCGAGAAGCCGAGCTGACGCACGGCGGCCGCTGAGTCGCCACCGCCCACCACGCCGAGACCGTCGATCTCGGTGAGCGCCTGCGCGACCGCCTTCGTGCCGGCCGCGAACGCCGGGAACTCGAACACGCCCATCGGGCCGTTCCAGAACACGGTCCTCGACCCCCGGATCGCCTCGGCGAACCGCGCAGCGGTCGCGGGTCCGATGTCCAGGCCGATGCCGTCCGGGCCGAACGAGCTCCGCTCGATCGCGTCGGCGGCGACCACCTCATGATCGGCGTCGGCCGAGAACCCGGACGCCACCACCACGTCGGTGGGAAGCACGAGCTCGACCCCGCGCTCCTTCGCCTCGGCGATGTAGCCGCGCACGGTGTCGAGCTGGTCCTTCTCGAGCAGGCTGGAGGCCACGGCGTGCCCCTCGGCCGCGAGGAAGGTGAACAGCATCCCGCCGCCGACCAGCAGCCGGTCCACCCGCGGCAGCAGGTGCGAGATGACGCCCAGCTTGTCGCTGACCTTCGATCCCCCGAGCACGACCGAATAGGGCCGCTCGGGGTTCTCGGTGAGGCGATCGAGCACGTCGAGCTCCGCGGCGATCAGCAGTCCCGCCGCCGAGGGAAGCTGCTGGGCGAGCTCGTAGACGCTCGCCTGCTTGCGGTGCACGACCCCGAAGCCGTCGGACACCATCGCATCGCCGAGCGCCGAGAGGCGGGCGGCGAAGGCGGCGCGCTCGGCGTCGTCCTTCGACGTCTCCCCCGGGTTGAACCGCAGGTTCTCGAGCACGACGACCCCGCCGTCCTCGAGCGACGCGACGGCCTGCTGGGCCGACTCGCCGACCGTGTCGCGCGCGAACGCGACCGGCTTGCCGAGCAGTTCGGACAGGCGCTGCGCCACCGGGGCGAGGCTGTACTGCGGGTCGGGCGCCCCGTCGGGGCGGCCCAGGTGCGAGCAGACGACGACGCGGGCGCCGGCGTTGATCAGTGCGTTGAGGGTCGGCAGGGAGGCCCGAACGCGCCCATCGTC
>JBASAE010000017.1:0-4882 GCA_049654285.1 Microbacterium sp. | reverse complement strand
AGACTGGGCAGCTATGTCTGACGGCCCTCTCATCGTGCAAAGCGACCGCACCGTGCTGCTGGAGGTCGGGCATGCCGACGCCGAGGCCGCTCGGCACGAGCTGGCGATCTTCGCCGAGTTGGAGCGCGCGCCCGAGCACATCCACACCTACCGCATCACCCGGCTCGGCCTGTGGAACGCGCGTGCGGCCGGGCACACCGCGGACGACATGCTGGAGACGCTCGACCGCTGGTCCCGCTTCCCGGTGCCCCCCTCCGTCGCCGTGGACCTGCGCGAGACGGTGAACCGGTACGGCCGGCTCGTCATCGAACGCGACGACGAGGGAGGGCTGCTGCTGCGCTCGACCGATCCCGCCGTGCTCACCCAGGTCGCCGGCAACAAGCGCATCCAGCCGCTGCTCATCGGGCACCCGTCCCCCGATTCCTATGCGGTCGATGCCTGGGCCCGCGGCCAGATCAAGCAGGAGCTGCTGAAGATCGGCTGGCCGGCGGAGGATCTCGCCGGCTACACCCCGGGAACCCCCTACGAGATCTCGCTCGACGAGGACGGCTGGGCGATGCGCCCGTACCAGCAGGATGCCGTGGACGCCTTCTCGAAGGACGGCTCCGGGGTCGTGGTGCTGCCGTGCGGTGCGGGCAAGACCATCGTCGGCGCGGGCGCGATGGCGGCGACCGGCACGACCACCCTGATCCTGGTGACCAACACGGTCTCCGCCCGGCAATGGCGCGACGAGCTCCTCAAGCGGACCAGCCTCACGCCCGACGAGATCGGCGAGTACTCCGGGCAGGCGAAGGAGGTCAAGCCGGTCACGATCGCGACGTACCAGATCCTCACGGCGAAGCGGAAGGGCCAGTACGCGCACCTCGCCCTGCTGGACGCCCTGGACTGGGGCCTGATCGTCTACGACGAGGTGCACCTGCTGCCCGCCCCGGTGTTCAAGCTCACCGCAGACCTGCAGGCCCGCAGGCGCATCGGCCTGACCGCGACCCTGGTGCGGGAGGACGGTCGCGAAGGGGACGTGTTCAGCCTGATCGGCCCCAAGCGGTTCGACGCCCCGTGGAAGCAGATCGAGGCGCAGGGCTTCATCTCCCCCGCCGCCTGCTACGAGGTGCGCGTCGATCTGCCGCCGGGTGACCGTCTGGAGTACGCCGCCGCGAGCGACGACGAACGCTACCGTCTCGCCGCGTCCGCCCCGGCGAAGATCCGCGCCGTGAAAGAACTCATCGCGAAGCATCCCGATGAGCAGGTGCTCGTGATCGGGCAGTACCTCGACCAGCTCGACGTGCTCGCCGAGGCCCTTCAGGCGCCGCAGATCACCGGCGCCACCCCGGTCGACGAGCGCGAGGAGCTGTATCGGGAGTTCCGCACCGGCGGGATCAAGGTGCTCGTGGTGTCGAAGGTGGCGAACTTCTCGGTCGATCTGCCCGAGGCGTCCGTCGCGATCCAGGTGTCCGGCTCGTTCGGCTCCCGCCAGGAGGAGGCACAGCGCCTCGGCCGTCTGCTGCGTCCCAAGCAGTCCGATCACACCGCGAGCTTTTACACCCTGGTCGCCCGCGACACCGTCGACCAGGACTACGCGCAGAACCGACAGAGGTTCCTTGCCGAGCAGGGGTACTCCTACACGATCATGGATGCGGTGGACCTGGCGGCGTAGGCCCCTCCCCCGGCTTCAGCCCGCAACGCCAGCAGGGTGCCGCGAGGTCGTCGAGCAGGGCACCGCACTCCGGGCACACCTTCGACAGCCAGCAGGCGGAGTCTCCGCCGTACTCGACCTCGTCCATGCTCCGGATGCTACTCCGCCGCGGCGGGCACCGCGCCGGGCCAGCGCAGCTCGCGCGTGCGTGCGAGGCCGGACCTGCGCCACAGCCGGTCGATCACGAACGTCGACAGCCCGATGATCAGCACCGAGAACAGCAGATCGAGCGCTCCGCCGCCGTCGGCGTTCGCGTCCGCGAGGCCGAAAGCGGCCAGCACGAAGACGCTGAGGTTGTTGACGATGTGCAGGGCGATGCCGGCCTCCAGGCCGCCGGTGCGCCAGGTGAGCCATCCCGCGGCGAGCGCGAACGTCGCGACGCTGAGCAGGCCCCACACGTCGTAGAGGTGCCCGAAGACGAAGAACGGCAGCGGAAGCAGGATCGCGAACGCCGGATGCCGCAGCCAGGAGCCGATCGTCTGCATGAGGAATCCGCGGAACACGTACTCCTCGGCCGCGCACTGCACCGGCACCAGCAGCAGGACCATCACCAGCATCCACCACGGCTGCGACTCGGCGACGATCAGGGGCTCGCCCTGTGCGGCGGCGATCGCCATCAGCAGGCCGTTGGCGAGTACGAAGACGGCTGCCGAGGCGGCGAGGCTGCGCAGCAGCCATCCCCATCTCAGCCGCCCCGCGACGGACGACAGCAGCCCGACGCCGCGACCGGCGACGATGCGCGACGCGAAGAGCAGGGCCGGCAGCATGAGGATGATCGAGCCCATCGCGACCGTGAACGTCAGCGGATCCGTCATATCGACGTTCGCGGCGTCCGCCATCGACATGATCCGCTCGGCGATCACGGGATCCACCGCGGCGGCGATGCCGAGCGGAATCGCGAACAGCACGACACCGGCGATGTAGAAGCCGAATGCGAGCAGCGCGGTCAGCAGCGGGCGCCACCAGCGCGGCGGACGCCCCCGCGCGATGTTCAGACGGTGGAACGGCACCGCCTCCACCACCTCCGGCGCGGCTGCCGTCGCCGAGGCGTTCGTCCAGACCGGCTCCGACAGCACCGGAGCGGGTGCGGCGTACGCCGGCGGAGGCGGCGGGAACGACGGCGGGGGCGCGGGGACGTCTGGAGGAAGCATGCTCCGATCTTCGCGGATGGTCCTGTGCGTCGGCTCCGACCCGCTCACACGGCCGCGCGGTCGCAGCGATTCGGGGACGACCATGCCCCGGAAGATCGGACGGACGCTCGCGAGGACGCCCGGTCCCGACGTTTTCCGCGGGTGATCCAGGCGCGGCAGAGGCGGGATCACCATAATGGGGTCATGACTGATGCGCGCATCCTGGTCGTCGACGACGAACCGAACATCCGCGACCTGCTCTCCACGGGTCTCAGCTTCGCCGGATTCCAGGTGAAGACGGTCGCCAACGGCGCGGCCACCATCTCGGCCGTCCTCGAAGAGGAGCCCGACCTCATCATCCTCGACGTGATGCTGCCCGACATGAACGGCTTCAGCGTGACCAAGCGGCTGCGCGGCGCCGGATTCACGGCGCCGATCCTCTTCCTCACTGCGAAGGACGACACCCAGGACAAGATCGAGGGACTGAACGCCGGTGGCGACGACTACGTCACCAAGCCGTTCAGCCTCGACGAGATCGTGGCCCGCGCCCAGGCCATCCTGCGTCGCACCATGCAGGCCGATGAGGAATCGGTGATCCGCGCGGGCGAGCTGTCGATGGACCAGGACACGCACGACGTGTTCGTCGGCAAGACGCCGATCGAGCTGAGCCCCACCGAGTTCAAGCTGCTGAAGTACCTGATGCTCAACCCCAACCGGGTGCTCTCGAAGGCACAGATCCTCGACCACGTCTGGGAGTACGACTTCAACGGCGACGCGGGCATCGTGGAGAGCTACATCTCCTACCTGCGCCGCAAGATCGACCCGCACACCGAGGAGTCGCTCATCCAGACCAAGCGCGGGTTCGGATACATGCTGAAGGTCGGCAAATCGGCCTGACCCCCGCCCGGGAGGCGCACATGGCGCAGCGATCCGATGCTGTCACCGGGTGGTGGCGGCGGATCAGCCTGCGCGCGAAGGTCACCGGCGTCACCGTCGCGGTACTCGCCCTCGGACTGATCGTCACCGGGATCGGCACCGTCCCGATCCTCCGGGGCGCGATGATCGGGAACATCGACGCCCAGCTGCCCGGCCTGGTGCAGACCGGGCTCGTCGACCGGTTCTTCACCGTCGACGTCACCGACGGGCAGCTGGATCTCTCGCCCCGGGAGGGCGCCTCCTCCCGGTCGGACTACTTCACGGCCTTCTACAGCGCCGACGGCACGAAGATCGCCGAGGCCGGAGGACAGCCGGGAGCCGAGCGCCCGCGGTTCCCGGAGACCTACTCCCTGGCGCAGGCCCAGGCGATCGGAGAGCAGGTGCAGGCGCTCTCCGGCGACGAAGGCGGCGCCTTCCACGGCGCGGCCGCTGCGCAGGAGACCCAGGGCGCCGCCGTCACCTACGTGCAGTTCGTGGCGCTGTCGCTCGACGAGGCCGACCGCAACGTCGGCATCTATTTCGGGGTGTACACCACGGTGGCACTGGTCACGATCCTCATCGCCGCCCTGCTGATCCGCGGGCTCGTCACGCTCACGTTCCGACGTCTGGGGCACGTGGAGGATGCCGCGATGGCGATCGCCGCCGGCGACTTCAGCCAGCGGCTGACCGACCTCGAGCCCACGACCGAGGTGGGCCGGCTGAACGCGGCGATCAACACGATGCTCGACCGCGTCGACCATTCGCTGGCCCAGCGCGACCGCACCGTTGCGCACATGCGCCGCTTCATCGGCGATGCCAGCCATGAGCTGCGCACTCCGCTGGTGAGCGTGCGCGGCTATGCCGAGCTCTACCGGATGGGGGCGATCCGCGGCGAGGAGGACACCGCGCGGGCGATGGAGCGGATCGAGAAGGAGGCGATCCGCATGGGCGTGCTCGTCGAGGACCTGCTGGCGCTGGCCCGCCTCGACGAGGAACGCGGACGTGCTCCGGAGATCGTCCCGCTCGACTTGCGCCCGATCGCCCGAGACGCGGCACTCGACGTGCGAGTCGCGGCGCCCGGGCGCACGATCACGGTGGTCGACACGACGGTGGACGGCGGACCGCCGACGCGTCTCATGGGGTC
>JBASAE010000016.1:0-1504 GCA_049654285.1 Microbacterium sp. | reverse complement strand
GATGGCGCAGGTCGCCGGCTCGCGTGCGCAAACCGCTCGTGCCCAGTTGGACGAGCAGGACGAGCGGCGTCGGGCCGAGCGCCTGGCGGAGCTGCGTCGTCGTGCCGAGGAGCTGGCTCCTCCCGCGCCGGTGCGGCTGCCCGCGGCGTCGTCGCCCTATGCCCGGATGGGCGTCATCGACGACGCGGAGATCGAGGCGCATGTGCGCGAGCTGCTGGCCCGGCGCGCAGCGGGCTGAGCGCGTGATAGTCTTTTTGAGTTCACGGGCCCATGGCGCAGTTGGTAGCGCGCTTCGTTCGCAATGAAGAGGTCGGGGGTTCGAATCCCCCTGGGTCCACCGAGAGAGATGCCTGGTCAGAAGAGCTTCTGGCCAGGCATTTCGCATCAATGGCGTCGTCGGTGGCCGTGCCGTCTCCGCGCGAGCCGACTGCCGGGGCACCCGTTGCGGGTCTGCGCCCGTCGGGGCGAAGATGGTCTGCGTTGCGTGTGTGGGGTGAGGAGCGATGGCGTTTGCGATGAGGCGGGCCGGACGACATGCCGGTCGGCTGTCGCTGATCGCCCTCATCGTGGGCCTCGTCGTCACCGGCGTCGGCGGGATCGACGCCGTCACCGGGAGGATGCTCGCGGCCGGGGCGTCGCGCATCCTCGCCGATGCCGAACCCGCCGCGCGCACCGTCCTCGTCGTGGCCACGGAGGCCCCCGACGCCGGCGCCCAGGACTCTCAGGTGCGCGCCGCCATCGCGGCGGCGTTCGCCGGCACCGACGTCGTCGTGTCCCGCCAGTCGGCCGTCGAGGCCTCCGTCGAGACCGCGGGCGCGGACGTCACCCTCCGGCTGCTCGACGACGACCGCCTCCCGGACCTCGCCGTCCTCACCGGGGGTGCGTGGCCGCAGGCGCCGGACCGGATCGCGCTGCCGGATGCGGCGGTCGGGCGGCAGGGCCTCCGCATCGGCGACACCGTCGCCCTCGCCGGCACCGGCACATCGTTCACCGTCGTGGGCACGTGGACCGCGAAGGACCCCGCCGATCCCGCCTGGCACGGCGACCCCGCTGTCGCATCCGGGGAGGACGACGGCGCGATCGGCCCCGCGATCGTGGGGAGCGGCGGGCTCGAGGGGCTCCCCGACACCCCGACGATCACCTGGGAGATCGCGCCAGCCGGCGTCGGGCTCTCCGGCATCCCGGCGCTGCAACGGGCGCTCGCGACGCTCCGCGGCCTGCCCGACGCGCTCGATCCGCAGCACCAGGAAGACACCCGCATCGTCGGGGGTCTCGGCGACACGGTGCAGCGTCAGGCGGTCGCCGTGGGCACGACCCGTGGTCTGCTCGTCGCTCCGCTGCTCATCATCGCGCTGCTGGGTGTCCTCGTGCTCGGCATCGTCCTCATCACGCTCCAGATCGCCCGCGGCGACGAGCTCGTCCTCCTTCGGGCCCGGGGCGCGTCCGGCCGGAGCCTCGCGCTCGGTGCGGCGACCGAGGCGGGCCTCCTCTCCGGGGCCGGCGC
>JBASAE010000015.1:0-3043 GCA_049654285.1 Microbacterium sp. | reverse complement strand
CTGTCACCCCGACAATAATGTGAGGAGGGGCCCGCCGAAGGCGGGCCCCTCCTCGCATCCTCTCCGGCGGTCCGTCACGCCCTGGGGTAACCCGTCAGCCGCCTCCCGGCGCTCGGAGATACCGCTCGGATAGGCTGAGAGCACCATGCCTACGCCCCGCCTGGTCGCCTTCGACCTCGACGACACCCTCGCCCCCTCGAAGGGCGCCATCGACCCGCGCATGGTCTCCCTGCTGCGTGCCCTGCTGAACCGCGTCGAGGTCGCGATCATCTCCGGCGGCAACGAACAGCAGTTCCGCGATCAGGTGGTCGGCCGGCTCGGCGACGCGGACGCCGCCGACCTCGCCCGCCTGCATCTGCTCCCGACCTGCGGCACCCGCTATCTCCGACACGACGGCACCGCGTTCGCTCCGCTGTACGCACACGACCTCACACCGGAGGAGAAGGACGCCGCCCTGCACGCGCTGCGCACCGAGGCCGAACGGCTCGGCCTGTGGGAGACACGGACGTGGGGACCCATCCTCGAGGACCGCGGCTCACAGATCACGTTCTCGGCACTCGGGCAGCAGGCCCCCCGCGACGCGAAGCACGCCTGGGATCCCGACGGCGCCAAGCGCGCCGCGCTGCGGGACGCGGTGACGGCGCATCTGCCCGGACTCGAGGTCCGCTCCGGCGGCTCCACCTCGATCGACATCACCCGTGCCGGCATCGACAAGGCCTATGGCATGCGCCGGCTCGCCGAGCACACCGGCATCCCCCTCGGGGACATGCTCTTCTACGGCGATCGGCTCGACGAGGGCGGCAACGACTATCCCGTCCGCGCCATCGGCGTCCCCACCGTCGCCGTCACCGGCTGGGAGGACACCGCCGACAGACTCGACGCGCTCATCCCGACCCTACCCGCCCGCGTCTTCTAGGCCGATGTCCCAGAAACGGTGGGTGTGAGGCATCCGCACCCACCGCTTCTGGGACATGCCGCCTGACGGGCTCAGTGACCGAGGACGGGCGCCACCGAGCCGACGGGAACCATCCGCGTCAGCTGCGTGACGTGGCCCGGCTCGAGCTCCGCGAGCGACGAGACGCCCAGCAACCGCATCGTGCGCTCGATCTCGGTGCGCAGGATCGCGATCGTGCGATCGACGCCCTGGCGTCCGCCGGCCATCAGGCCGTACAGGTACGCCCGTCCGATCAGCGTGAAGTCGGCTCCCAGCGCGATCGAGGCGACGATGTCGGCACCGTTCATGATGCCGGTGTCGATCATGACCGTGAAGTCGTCGCCCACGGCCTGACGCACGCTCGGCAGCAGGTGGAACGGGATCGGCGCCCGGTCGAGCTGGCGCCCGCCGTGGTTCGAGAGCACGATGCCGTCGACGCCGGCGTCCTTCAGCCGCACCGAGTCCTCGACGTTCTGCACGCCCTTCACGACGATCTTGCCGGGCCACAGGTCACGGATGACTCCGAGGTCGTCGTAGCTGATCGTCGGGTCCATCGCCGCATCCAGCAGCTCGCCGACCGTGCCGCCGGTGGTGCTGAGTGAGGCGAACTCCAGCTTCGGCGTGGTGAGGAAGTCGTACCACCACCACGGCCGCGGGATCGCGTTCACGATCGTGCCGAGCGTGAGCTGCGGCGGGATGCTGAACCCGTTGCGCTTGTCACGGAGACGGGCCCCCGCGACCGGGGTGTCGACGGTGAAATGCAGGGTGTCGAAGCCGGCCGCAGCGGCGCGACGGGTGAGCTCGTACGAGATCTCACGATCGCGCATGACATAGAGCTGGAACCAGTTGCGCCCGTGCGGGTTCGCCGTCTTGACCCCCTCGATCGAGGTGGTGCCGAGGGTCGACAGGGTGAACGGGATGCCCGCGGCGGCCGCCGCCCCCGCGCCGGCGATCTCTCCCTCGGTCTGCATCAACCGCGTGAACCCGGTCGGCGCGATGCCGAACGGCAGAGCGCTCGGCCCGTCGAGGATCTCCACGCTCGTGTCGACGTTCGGAGCGGGACGGAGGATGCCGGGATGGAACTCGACGTCCTCGAACGCCTGTCGCGCGCGGCTCAGCGACAGCTCGCCCTCGGCGGCGCCGTCGGTGTAGTCGAACGCGGCCTTGGGCGTGCGGCGCTTCGCGATCGTGCGCAGATCGTAGATCGTCAGTGCGGATTCGAGCCGGCGTTTGCGACCGTCGAGCTCGGGCTTCTTGAACTGCATCAGCTCGAACAGTTCGGCGGGCTTGGGCAGCTGGCGCTGGACCATGTCGTTCTCCTTGTCGGCGGGCTCGGAAGATGCCCGGGGGTCTGTCAGCGGGACGGCTCCGTGCGCGCATCCGGCACGAGACCGGTCGCGGCGTAGTAGCCGATGATGTGGTCGTGCAGCAGGGTACGGGCGTCATCGCCGCGACCGCCGTCGATCGCGGCGATGACCGCGCGGTGCTCGGCGCGCAGCCTCTCGGCCATGCCGGACCAGTCGTCGAGCAGGGCCTGGCCCGTCAGCACGTACGACTCGATCGCGGTTCGCAGTCCCGCCATCATCGCGGCGATCACGGTGTTGCCGGACGCCTCTGCCAGAGCGAGATGCAGCTGCGCATCGAGGGCGAGGAACTCGGCGGCGGTGAGATCGGCGGCGTCCATCGCATCGAGGACGGCGTGCACGGCGGCGGTGTCGCGGTCGGCGTCGGCCGCGAGAGCGGCGGCGACGGCGCTCTCCAGCACGAGTCGGGTCTGCACGACGTCGAGGATCGGGAACCCGTGAGCGGCGACCTGCAGGCGCAGGAGCTGCTGCATGCCCCCGGCCGGCGTCGCGATGACGATCGCACCGGCTTGCGGGCCCGAGCCCGTGGCCGTGCGGATCAGGCCCATGACCTCGAGCACGCGCAGCGCCTCACGCACACTGGAGCGGCCGACGCCGAGCTCGGTCGCGAGGTCGCGCTCGGAGGGCAGCCGGTCGCCGGGGCGGAGCCGGCCATCGACGAGGTCGCCCTCGACGCGGTCGAGCACGGTGCGCCAGGCGCGCTGCGTCGCCTCCGCCTTCGTCGCCTGCGGCATCCGTCCTCCTG
>JBASAE010000014.1:0-6819 GCA_049654285.1 Microbacterium sp. | reverse complement strand
CGGCCAGGGGAGCGCGGCGCCGTAGGGGTTCGCCGGGTCGGTCGCCGCGAGCGTGACCGTATCGCGCGGCGGCGGGTCGGCCAGCCCCGCGAAGGTCCGCAGCCGGTCGACCGTGCCCGATGCCGCGAACTGTGCGGCGCCGAGCCTCTCGATGACGTAGCCGCGGCGGGCATGCCCCGCCTCCTCGAACCCGGCCAGCACCCGGTACATCTGCGCGAAGCCGCCCGGCACGCCCTCCGCCTGTACGGAGCCGCGGGTGACCACGCCGTAGCGGTCGAGCAGGAGCCCCGCGGCGACGGTCGCACGTCGCGCGGCTTCGCCCGGCTCCGTGCGTCCGATCGGCGGCACGGTCTCGGGCAGCACCGACCAGCGGCCTCCGACCGTCGCGGGTCGCGCGCTCGCGGGGCGTGCGAGAGACACGCCCCGATACGTGCGGGTGCGCGGAGCGCGCCGAGGGGTCTTGTGTGCCTGGGAGCCCCCGGCGATCAGCGCGCGCACGGGACCGAACGTGTCGTTCGTGACCTGGCCCTGCCAGGTGAGCGTCCACAGCGCATCGAGCACGGACTGCTCGTTCTCGGCATCCACCATCGCCCGCAGCGCGGGTGCGAACGAGGCGCCGCTCAGCCGGAGGGCGTCGAGCAGCCTCTCGTCCAGCGAACCCGCGGCGGGCGGCTCCTCGGGGAGGGGCAGGGTGAACGGCGCGAGGTCGATCGGATGCAGCGACACCCAGCCGTCCCGGCCCGGCAGTGCGCCGTGCCCGGCCCACACCACCTCGCCCGCGGCGGTGAGCTCGTCGAGCAGCGCGGGGGAGTAGTCGCGCACCCGGCTCGGCAGCACGAGGGACTCCCAGGCGCTTGCCGGGATCGGGACCCCGGCGAGCTGCTCGATCACGGCGAGCACGCCGTCGACGCCTTCGAGCGGACGGGTCAGATGCTGCCAGTCGGGGAGGAAGCGCGCGTACGCCTCGGCGCTGACCGGCTCGACCGATCCGCGGATCGCGGCGAGCGACCGCATCCGCAGCCGGCGGAGCACCTCGGCGTCGCACCACTCCTTCTCTTCGGTCTGGGCGCCGGCCGAGGAGGCAGGGAGGAAGAACCCGCTGCTCAGCCGGCCCGCCGATTCCAGGCGCTGCAGGGTGTGCCGGGCGACGGCTGCGCCGATGCCGAACCGCTCGGCGACGGCGGTGGTCGTGAACGGCCCGTGCGTACGGGCATGACGGGAGACGAGGTCTCCGAGCGGATCGGCCACCGGTTCGAGGAAGGCCACCGGGATGCCCACCGGCAGGGCGGTGCCGAGTCCGTCGCGCAGCCGTCCGGCGTCCTCGATCGCGGCGAATCGTCGGACGCCGGCGATGGTGATCTCGATCGCACGGTGCGCGGCGGCGAGGGAGGCCAGGTGGGCGGATGCCTCGCCGCCGGATTCCAGGCGGGCGGCGACCTCCTCCGCGTCCAGCGGGCCCAGGAGCCGCAGCAGATCGGCGACGCCCTCCGCGCCGCGCGCCCGCCGTGCCGGGTCGAGCCGCTGCGCCTCGCGCTCGAACTGTGCGATGACCTCGGGGTCGAGGAGTTCGCGCAGCTCGACCGTTCCGAGCAGCTCGCCCAGCAGCGCGGGGTCGACCGAGAGGGCCGCCGCCCTCCGCTCGGCCAACGGCGAGTCGCCCTCGTACATGAACGCGCCGACGTACCCGAACAGCAGGTCGCGGGCATAGGGGGAGGGCTGTGCGGGCTCGGTCTCCACCAGCCGGACGCGTCGCTCGGCGATGTCGGTCGCGAGCCGGCGCAGCGAGGGCAGGTCGTACACGTCCTGCAGCACCTCGCGCAGCGTCTCGAGGATCACCGGGAACGTCGGATGCCGCCGGGCCACCTCCAGCAGCTGCGCCGAGCGCTGCCGCTGCTGCCACAGCGGGGTGCGCTTGTTCGGGTTCATCCGCGGCATCAGCAGCGCGCGCGCCGCGCACTCCCGGAACCGTGAGGCGAACAAGGCCGATCCGCCGACCTCGGCGGTCACCAGCTGCTCCAGCTCATCCGGATCGAACACGAACAGCTCGGCTCCGGGCGGCTCGGCCTCCGCATCGGGGACGCGCACGATGATGCCGTCGTCGCTCGCGACCGCCGACCCGTCGACGCCGAGCCGTTCGCGCACCCGCGCGCTGATCGCCAGCGCCCACGGCGCATGCACCTTCATGCCGTAGGGGGAATGCAGGATGATCCGCCAGTCGCCGACCTCGTCGTGCCCGCGCTCGACCGTGAGGCTGCGGTCGGTGGGGAGTGTCCCGGTGGCCTCGCGCTGCTCGTGCAGATACCCGAGGAGGTTGTCGCGGGCGCGCTCGTCGAGCCCGGCGTCGATGAGGCGCTGCTGCGCCTTCGCCGGTTCGGCGGTGGACACCTCGCGTGAGAAGCGTCCCAGGGCCTCGCCCAGCTCGAACGGGCGCCCGATCCCGTCGCCGTGCCAGAACGGCACCTTGCCCGGCTGCCCGAACGCGGGGAGCACGTTCACCCGGTCGTGGGTGATCTCCGCGATCCGCCAGCTCGTGGTGCCGAGCGTGAAGACGTCGCCGACCCGTGACTCGTAGACCATCTCCTCGTCGAGCTCGCCCACACGGCGGCCGGAGCCCTCGCCCGCGACGAACACGCCGAACAGGCCGCGGTCGGGGATGGTCCCGCCGCTGGTCACCGCGATGCGCTGCGCACCCGGGCGTCCGGTCAACGTGCCCGCATCCCGATCCCACACCAGCCGCGGGCGCAGCTCGGCGAACTCGTCCGAGGGGAACCTCCCGGCCAGCAGGTCGAGCGTCGCCTCGTACGCGGAGCGGGGCAGGGCGGCGAACGGGGCGCTGCGACGCACGGTCTCGTACCAGTCCTCGACGGAGATCGGGTCCGCCCAGCAGGCGGCGACCGTCTGCTGGGCGAGGATGTCGAGAGGGTTGCGCGGCACCGCGATCGCCTCGATCTGCCCGGCCAGCATCCGTTCGGTGACGATCGCCGTGTGCAGCACGTCGCCCCGGTGCTTGGGGAACAGGTCGGCGCGGCTCACCTCGCCGACCTGGTGGCCCGCGCGCCCGACACGCTGCAGCCCGGATGCCGCCGAGGGCGGCGCCTCGACCTGGATCACGAGGTCGACCGCGCCCATGTCGATCCCGAGCTCGAGGCTGCTGGTCGCGACGACGCAGCGCAGGACGCCGGACTTCAGCTCGTCCTCGACCTGGGCGCGCTGCTCCTTCGAGACGGAGCCGTGGTGCGCCTTGGCGAGGACGGGCTCGGCGCCGGCGGTCGACCCGGCCTGCGCCATCAGTGCCGCGGGCGGCCCCGCCGGCTCGGGCACGGGGACGCCGACGCGTTCGGCGTAGATCTCGTTCAGCCGCCCGGTGAGCCGTTCGGCGAGGCGTCGGGAGTTCGCGAACACGATCGTGGAGCGGTTCTGCAGCACCCGGTCGACGATCGCCTCCTCGACGTGCGGCCACACCGATCCGGTGACCTCGGTGTACTCGGCCGGCTCATCGGTCGCCGCGGCGGCACCCGGAGGAGGAGGCGGGTTGCGCATGTCGTCGATCGGCACCACCACGCCCAGCTCGAAGGTCTTCACCGCACGCGGCGCGACGATCTCGACTGGCGCCGAGCCGCCGAGGAAGCGCGCGACCTCGTCGATCGGACGCACGGTGGCGGACAGCCCGATGCGCTGCGCCGGGGCATCCGCGCCGCGTGCCCTCCGCAGTGCGTCCAGCCGTTCCAGGCTCACCGCGAGATGTGCGCCGCGCTTGGTCGCCGCCACCGCGTGCACTTCGTCGACGATCACGGTGTGCACGTCGCGCAGCGTCTCGCCGGCCCGGCCGGTGAGCATGAGGTAGAGCGATTCGGGTGTGGTGATGAGGATGTCTGGCGGGTCGGTGACCAGCTTGCGCCGATCGCTCGACGTGGTGTCGCCGGATCGCACGCCGACGCTCACCTGAGGTGCGGGGAGGCCCAGCCGTCGGGCGGACTGCCCGATGCCCACCAGGGGGGAGCGCAGGTTGCGTTCGACGTCCACGCCGAGCGCCTTCAGCGGGGAGACGTAGAGGATGCGGGTCCGCGAACCCGCGGCGGGCTCGTCGAGGAGATCCGTCCGCTCGCGGAACACCCGGTCGATCGCCCACAGGAACGCCGAGAGCGTCTTGCCCGATCCGGTCGGCGCGACCACGAGCGCGTGCTTGCCGGCCGAGATCGCCTCCCAGGCTCCGGCCTGGGCCGGGGTGGGTGCGGCGAACGCCCCGCGGAACCAGTCCTGGGTCGCGGGGGTGAACCTGTCGAGCACGTCGCTCATGCAACCATCATGCGCCAGGCCGCCGACATCCCGCCCCGCGATGGTCACGCGGTCGGGGAGTCAGTCGACTCCGAACTTGCGGTTCGCCAGAGCCTGGACGTCGCTTTCGAGGCCGTCGACCTTCTTCTCCAGAGATCCGACTCTCTTCTCCAGGGATCCGACTCTGTGTTCGACGGAGGTGAGTCGCACGTCGACGGCGTCGAACCGGGCGTTCATCTCGCCGCGCAGGCCATCGATCTTCGCGTCCTGCGCGGCGAACCTCGCGTTCATCTCGCCGCGCAGTCCGCCGATCTGGGCGTTCATCTCCCCGCGCAGTCCGCCGACCTCGGTGCGTACCACGCGGACGAACAGGGTCGACACGACCGTCATCATGCCGATCATGAGGGCGGTGAAGGAGCCGATCATCGTCCAGATCTGCACGTCGTCCATGGGGAACACCTTCTCATTGTGGCTGGGACGTCCTCAGCTTTCCAGCGCGACGTGAGCACGAGTCATCGGACTCCCATGATCTGTGGAGAGTCCGTCAAAGGGCGAGACTGTGCAGAACGAGTTGACCCGATGTCGGTGGTCCGAGGCATGCTGGAGTCATGGCCGTTCACACCACGAACTACGTCGCGACGTTCATCGAGGTCGCCGAGGACTGCCCGGCGGACGCCGCGCAGGAGCCGCCGCTCACCGAGAGGCCGACGATCGCCGCGCTGCACTACCGGCTGATCTCCGAGCAGCCGTCCGCTCGCACGTCCGATGACGTGATCTTCGAGACCCACGCCCTCCGGCAGGGGATCGGCGAAGAGGACCGGGACGAGGCCCGCGCGCAGTTCTTCTCGAAGGGACAGGCCTGCCTGCGGTCGTCCCCGCTGGGCAAGCGCTACGGCTGGGGCATCCTCAACGACGCCGAGGGGCGGGTCTCCCTCGTTCCGCGCGAGTCCGAGGAGTACGCGCGGCTCGCCGCCGATCCGCAGCTCGCCCACACCCGTGCGATGCGCTCGAAGCGCGCGACGTAGGGCTCGCGGCCCGATGCGCGATCAGTACTCGTTCGGGATGACGATCCAGAGCACGATATAGGCCCAGATCGACAGGCCGGCGAAGAGCACGAGCAACACGGTGATGAGGCGCATCGTGTTCGGTTTCATCCCGAAGCGCTGCGCGAGACCTGCGCAGACGCCGGCGATGACACGGTTACCGCGGGGCCGGACGAGAGCGTTCATGCTTCCATCCTGCCCCGCGCCACCTCGGGACGCCACCATCATGCGATCGGTGTCAGTCGACCGTCCTCGTCCAGCTCGAGCGTCAGGTCCAGGCCCAGTCGGGACAGGAACGCATCGTCGTGGCTGACCACCAGCACCGCGCCCCGATACGCGCGCAGCGCATCGACGAGCTGATCGACGGTGTCCAGGTCGAGGTTGTTGGTCGGTTCGTCGAGGACCACCAACTGGGGTGCCGGATCGGCGAGCAGCAGGGTCGCCAGGGCGACGCGGAAGCGCTCGCCGCCGGAGAGCGCCGAGACCGGGCGGTCCATCGCCGCGCCCCGGATCAGGAACCGCGCCAGTCGGTTGCGCAGCTCCTTGTCGGGCACGTGCGGTGCGGAGGCCGAGACGTTCGCGACCACGGATGCCGCGTCGTCCAGCCCGTCCACGCGCTGTGACAGATAGCCGATGCGGTCGGTGTGCGCCTCGGCCCGCAGCTCCGAGTTCAGGACGAATCCGACCGCAGAGGATGCTTCCGGGGTCTCCGTCCCGTGAACGTGCGTCTGTCCCACGGATCTGGACTCGTCGCCGGACTCCGTCAGTTGCCGCAGCAGCGTCGTCTTCCCGACCCCGTTCCGGCCGATCAGCGCAACCCGCTCCGGTCCCTGGATCACCCACGATCGCGACCCGTCGCGCAGCTCCGCCACCCGCCGCGAGGGGGACAGTCCCGGATCGGGAAGCTCGATCTTCATCGTGTCATCGTCGCGCACCCGCCGCCCGGCGGTGTCGAGCGCCGCCCGCGCGGCATCCTCCTTCCCGGCGACCTCGGTGCGCAGCCGGCCCGCCGACACCTGCGCGGCCATCTTGCGGCCGTTCGCGATGATCTTCGGCACCCGCTTCTCGACCTGCGCCTTCCTCGCCATCTTCGACCGCGTCGCGAGCTTGGTCTCAGCCTCGATGCGCTGCCGCCTCTCCTTCTTGAACGCCTGTGCGGCATCTCGTTCTGCCTGCTTCGCGGCGTCCTGCTCGGCGTCGAGCCATGCCCGCCACTCGGAGTACGGCCCGCCGAACACGCTGAGCTCGCTGTCGTAGAGCTCGGCGGTGTCGTCCATCAGCTCCAGCAGCGCGAGGTCGTGACTGACCACGATCAGCGTGCCGCGCCAGCCGCGCACCAGCTCGCCCAGCCGCGCACGCGCGAGGCGGTCGAGGTTGTTGGTCGGCTCGTCGAGCAGGGTGATCGGCGCGCGACGCAGCCGGATGCCCGCGACCGCGACCAGCACGGCCTCGCCGCCGGACAGCTCGCCGACCGTGCGGTCAAGGAAGGACGGATCGAGCC
>JBASAE010000013.1:0-2403 GCA_049654285.1 Microbacterium sp. | reverse complement strand
ACGGTGGCGAGCGCCACGAGCAGGCCGTCGCGGTCGTCCTCGTGCCCGCGCAGCGCCCCGTACGGATTCCCCGCGCCGTCGATGACGTCCACGCTGTAGCCGTCCTGCACGAGGCGGATCGCCGCCGATGCGCACAGCGAGACCGCCGCCTCGAACCCGGCGTCCGCCCCCTCCCACCGGGACGCCGCCACGTCGAGCACGACCACGGCGTCCGGGCTGGCCTCCGCTTCCTCCTGCCGCACCATCAGCCCGCCGCGGTGCGCCGTGGCGCGCCAGTGGATGCGGCGCATCGAGTCCCCGGGGACGTAGTGCCGCGGCGTGAGGTTGTCGCTGCCCTGACCGAGCCTGCTCGACCGGGTGTGCGCGCTCCCTCCGGCCGCGCCGACCTTCGTCGTCAGCGGGGTGAGCGCCGTGATGGCGGGGACGACGGTGATCGCGCGGGTCTCGCCGAACTCCTGCTCGCGCTGCGCGAGGCCGAACGGGTCGACGGTGCGCAGCAGGAGGGGCCCGAGGGCCGAGACCCCGCGTCGCACGCCGGCGACCTCGTAGCGCAGCACCGTCTCACCCTCGCCGTACTCGCCCGCGGCGTCGCCGCTGACGGCCGCGGGGAGGGTGTCGCGCCAGAGGCCGAATGGCCGGCGCAGGGAGCGCAGGTCGAATCGCACGGTCACCCGCGAGGTCTGCCCGACGGCGAGCAGGTCCGTGGAGATGTAGCGGGTGACCGTTCCGCCGCGGCGCGGCAGATGCACCGCGAGAGCCGCGGCGACCGGCAGCGCGAGCAGCAGCACGGCCGGGTACAGCAGCACCGGTGCGGCGAGCAGGTTGGCGCCGACCGCCAGCAGGATGCCGCAGACCAGACATCCGAGGCCCCGGGCGGTGAGCGGACGGCGGCGCATGATCAGGTGCGGGCGCCCAGCGGTACCGGGACGCGGTCGAGGATCTGGGCGAGCGCGGCCTCGACCGGTTGCGCCCCGGCGCGGTGCACGCCGCGTGCCGGCAGCAGCCGATGCGCGAACACCGGTGCGACGAGTTCGGCGATGTCGTCGGGGATGACGTAGTCGCGACCGTCGAGGGCGGCGTGCACCTTCGCCGCGCGGACGAGCTGCAGTGTGGCGCGAGGGGAGGCGCCGAGGTGCAGGTTCGGGTCCATCCGGGTGGCCTGGGCGATCGCGACGGCGTACTCCTCGACCGCATCGGCGACGTGCACGCGGCGCGCCCAGCCGATCAGCCGTCGTACCGCGGCGGCGTCGGCCACCGGGACGACGGCGGAGAGCGGGTTGACCGTGTCGCGCTGGCGCAGCATGAGGGTCTCGGCCGCGGCGTCCGGATACCCCATCGAGATGCGCATCATGAACCGGTCGCGCTGCGCCTCGGGCAGCGGATAGGTGCCCTCCATCTCGAGCGGGTTCTGCGTGGCGACCACGAGGAAGGGGTCGGGCAGCGGGTGGGTGGCGCCGTCGACCGTGACCTGTCCCTCCTCCATCGCCTCCAGCAGCGCGGACTGGGTCTTCGGAGAGGCCCGGTTGATCTCGTCCGCGATCACCAGGTGCGCGAAGATCGCACCGGGCTTGAAGGCGAACTCGCGTTCGACCTGGTCGTACACCGACACGCCGGTCACGTCGCCGGGCAGCAGATCGGGGGTGAACTGGATGCGCCGCACCGTGGCGTCCACGCTCGCCGCGAGCGCACGGGCGAGCATGGTCTTGCCGACGCCTGGCACGTCCTCGATCAGCAGGTGGCCCTCGGCCAGCAGGCAGACCAGCGCACTGCGCACGGCGGCGGGCTTGCCGTCGATCACCGCGCTCACGGACGCGATGATCCGCGAGGTCTGCGCGGCGAACTGCTCGGCCGTGATCGGTGGTTCGTCGTGCATGCCCTCGCCCTTCGGTGCGCGTCGTTCGATCGTAACCCGCCGACGCAGGGCTCGCGCCGGGTCGCCGCTCCTCCCGCGGAGCCGGCCCGCTCCGTCCCGGCTCGCGTGATCGCCGGTCAGTCGCGCGGACGCGCCGCGAGGGACCGGATGCCGGCGTACACCGCCACCGCGACCAGCGCCACCAGGCCCAGCTTGGCGATGAACCACAGCACCGAGAACAGCGCGTTCACCAGCCACCAGGCGATGAGGATCGACGCGATGACGCCGACGACGGTCCAGATCGTGCTCTTGGTCATGACCCCAGCGTAGGCGGCGCACCGCCCGCGTCCCCTGTGCGCCGCTCAGGATGGTCGGATGCGTACCGCGGGTCGGTTAGACTGATCGTCGGCTCTCCGCGCGACGGTATCCAGGCCAATTCCCCCAGGGCGGAAACGCAGCAAGGGTAACCGGGCTCTGCCGGGTGCGCGGAGGGTCTTTTCTCTGCCCGGAACGGCACCCGCGCCCGGGCGCCACGCGAATAGGCTGAGACC
>JBASAE010000012.1:0-1979 GCA_049654285.1 Microbacterium sp. | reverse complement strand
ATCAGCCCGATAGGGTGGGAGGATGATCTCCTCCCTGCACGGCACCGTGCTGCACGCCGAGGCCGGCCACGTCGTGATCGAGACCGGCGGTGTCGGCTTCGCGGTGTTCGTGCCCGTCGACGTCGCGCACACCGCGGTCATGGGGGAGCGCCTGCTGCTGCACACCAGCCTCATCGTCCGCGAGGACGCGCTGTCGCTCTACGGCTTCGCCGACCGTGACGAACTGGAGATCTTCGGGCAGCTGCTGAGCGTCACCGGCGTGGGCCCGAAGTCCGCCCTCGGCGTGCTCTCCCACCTCACCGTCGATCAGATCGCGGATGCCGTCGGAGCGGAGGACGATGCGCCGTTCCGACGCGTCTCCGGCATCGGTCCGAAGACCGCCAAGCTCATCGTCGTGCAGCTCGCCGGCAAGGTGCAGCCGCGCATCGCGGCGACGCCCGCGGCGAAGGCGGCCTCCACCGTGACCGATCAGGTCGCCGCGGCGCTGGTCGGGCTGGGCTGGTCGGAGAAGGTCGCGACCGAGGCGGCCGTCCAGACCGCCGAGCAGGCCACCGACGCCGAGCGCGAGTCGGTCGCTGCGCTGCTGCGTCGCACGCTCGCCGCCCTGGGTCCGGGAGCCGCTCGTGGCTGAGCCCAGAGACGCCGCCGAGCCGCTCGACGAGACCGAGCTGGCGATCGAGGGCGCCCTCCGCCCGTCGAGCCTCGACGAGTTCGTCGGTCAGCCCAAGGTGCGCGGTCAGCTGCAGCTGCTGCTCCGGGCGGCACGCATCCAGGAGCGCCCTGCCGACCACATCCTGCTCGCCGGCCCGCCGGGCCTCGGCAAGACGACGCTGGCGATGATCGTCGCGCACGAGAGCGAGCGGCCGCTGCGGCTCTCCAGCGGCCCGGCGATCCAGCACGCCGGCGACCTGGCAGCTCTCCTGAGCAGCCTCACCCCGGGCGAGGTGCTGTTCATCGACGAGATCCATCGCATGGCGCGCTCCGCGGAGGAGATGCTCTATCTGGCGATGGAGGACTTCCGGATCGACATCATGGTCGGCAAGGGCGCGGGCGCCACCAGCATCCCGCTCGAGCTCGCGCCGTTCACGCTGGTCGGCGCGACCACGCGCTCGGGCCTGCTGCCGAACCCGCTGCGCGACCGGTTCGGGTTCACCGGGCATCTGGAGTTCTACGGCGAGGACGAGCTCGAGCAGGTCATCGCGCGCTCCGCCGCCGTGCTGGGCGTGCGTCTTCCCGGCGACGCCCTCGCCGAGATCGCCCGCCGTTCGCGCGGTACGCCGCGCATCGCGAACCGACTCCTGCGCCGGGTGCGCGACTACGCGCTCGTGCACGGCTCGACGGGCTCGGCGTCCCTCGCCGACGTGCGCGCGGCGCTCGAGCTCTACGACGTCGACGCGATCGGCCTCGACCGGCTCGACCGTGCGGTGCTCGAGGCGCTGGTGCGCAGGTTCGGGGGAGGACCGGTGGGCCTCGGCACCCTCGCGGTGGCCGTCGGCGAAGAGGCGGAGACCGTGGAGAGCGTGGTCGAGCCCTATCTGGTGCGGATCGGCTTCCTCGGGCGCACTCCGCGCGGTCGGATCGCGATGCCGGAGGCCTACGCCCACCTGGGAGTCGCCCGACCCGCGGGGGATGCATTGTTCGATGACCTATAATCGCTGAGGACTTCCCTCCCCGCGTGGCCGTCGTCGGCGTGCGCGCTCCCGAAAGGCTCTCCGTCATGGAATTTCTTCTTCCCGTCCTCCTCGTCGGGATGCTCGTCTTCATGTTCTTCAACACGCGCAAGCGGCAGAAGCAGATGAAGGAGCAGCAGGAGGAGAAGGCCACGAAGACCGTGCCCGGCGCGAAGGTGCTGCTGCAGGGCGGCCTCTACGGCACGATCGTCTCCTACGACCCGGTCGACCTCGACAAGCCCGCAGAGGTGGAGGTCGCGCCCGGCGTGGTGATCGAGGTGCACAGCCAGGCGATCCTGCGGGTGATCG
>JBASAE010000011.1:0-2435 GCA_049654285.1 Microbacterium sp. | reverse complement strand
GTGCTCGGCGAGGCGACCAACATCGTCTACGAGGGCTTCATGTCGAACGTGCTCGCGAAGGGGCTGCCCAAGGGCACTCCCGGCTTCCCCGACGGGGTGCCGGGTCTCCCCGCCGGCATGAGCAAGGCCGAAGTCGTCGAGATGCTGCGCCAGGCGGGTCAGACCGACTTCGCCAACATGATCGGCGCCATGGCCGACTTCACGGTCGGCACCGGCGTCGACTTCGAACGGCTGCGGTGGATCATCGTCGCGGTGCTGGCGATCTACGTCGTCTCGGCCCTGCTCAGCTGGCTGCAGGGCTACGTGATCAACGTGATCATGGTGCGCACCATGTGGCGCCTCCGCGAGGACGTCGAGGCGAAGATCAACCGTCTTCCGCTGGCGTACTTCGACAAGGTGCAGCGCGGTGAGCTGATCTCCCGGGTCACCAACGACATCGACAACATCACGCAGACCATGCAGCAGTCGCTGTCCGGTGCGCTGACCTCGGTGCTCACGGTCGTCGGCGTGCTGGTCATGATGTTCTCGATCTCCTGGCAGCTCGCCCTGGTCGCGCTCATCTCGCTCCCGCTGATGGGCGTCATCTTCGGCGTGATCGGGCCGCGCTCGCAGAAGGCGTTCGGCATCCAGTGGCGCAAGGTCGGCCGGCTCAACGCCCGCGTCGAGGAGGCGTTCTCGGGCCACGCGCTGGTGAAGGTGTTCGGTCGCGAGCAGGACGCCCTGGACCAGTTCCAGGTCGAGAACGAAGAGCTCTTCCAGGCCAGCTTCAAGGCGCAGTTCCTCTCCGGCGTGATCATGCCGGCGATGACCTTCATCGGCAACCTGACCTATGTCGGCATCGCGGTGCTCGGCGGGCTGATGGTCGCGAACGGCAGTCTGCGACTGGGTGACGTGCAGGCGTTCATCCAGTATTCGCAGCAGTTCAGCCAGCCGCTCAGCGAGCTGGGCGGCATGGCGGCCGTGGTGCAGTCCGGCACGGCCTCGGCCGAGCGGGTGTTCGACTTCCTCGACGCCGACGAGCAGGATCCGGATGCCGAGGACGCTCCGACCGTCGATGGCGGCAAGGGCGTGATCGAGTTCGAGCACGTCGCCTTCTCGTACAGCGAGGACCGTCCCCTGATCACCGACCTGTCGTTCCAGGTGGAGCCGGGGCAGACCGTCGCGATCGTGGGGCCGACCGGCGCGGGCAAGACCACGCTGGTCAACCTCATCATGCGGTTCTACGAGCTGGACTCGGGACGCATCCTGCTCGACGGACAGGACATCGCCGAGATGACCCGCGCCGACCTGCGCTCGCGCACCGGCATGGTGCTGCAGGATCCGTGGCTGTTCGGGGGGACGATCCGCGACAACATCCGGTACGGCAACGAGTCGGCGACCGAGGAGGAGATCGTCGCCGCCGCCGAGGCGACCTACGTCGACAGGTTCGTGCACTCCCTGCCCGAGGGCTACGACACCGTGCTCGACGAGGAGGCGTCGAACGTGTCGGCCGGTGAACGCCAGCTCATCACGATCGCGCGTGCGTTCGTGTCCCGGCCGTCGATCCTCATCCTCGATGAAGCGACCTCGGCCGTCGACACGCGCACCGAGCTCCTGTTGCAGCACGCGATGGCGGCACTGCGCGAGGGGCGCACCTCGTTCGTGATCGCGCACCGGCTGTCGACGATCCGCGATGCCGACCTCATCCTGGTGATGGAGCACGGCGACATCGTCGAGAAGGGCAGCCACGACGAGCTGATCGCGGCACAGGGCGCCTACTGGCGGCTGTACCAGTCGCAGTTCGAGCAGGCAGCGACCGATCTCGACGCCGAGGAAGCCCTCACGGGCAGCACGCCGGTGATCGTCACGGGCGAGGCCTACGATGCCGGGGAAGTGGTGTCGGGCGCCGTGCCGGTGCCCGGTGCGACACCCGCGCCACCGCTGGGCGAGGTCGTGACCGAGATCGAGCGCGACGAATCCGACCGCGTCTGAGCTCCCGTTCCGCAACGCCCGCCCGCTCCCGGGGCGGGCGTTGCGCCGTTCCGGGAATCAGGACTCCGCGCCGAGGGCGCCGTGCCAGGGCGCCGCGTCGAGAGGACACCTGCACGACTCGGGAACACCTGCACGATCAGATCCGCCATGCGGCCGTGCAGATGTTCCCATCTCGTGCAGGTGTCCCCGTGTGCCGGCGTCGCAGCCCGGCGGAGGACGACCTGCAGGTGTCCCGGTGTGCCGGCGTCGCAGCCTGGCGGAGAGGAGGATGTGCGGGACCCGGGGGAATCGGGCGGGGGAGGGACCGGGGGTCAGTGGCCGTCGACGCCGAACAGGGCGAACGGGTGCGTGAGCCGCCACCACGCGCTCGGCCCCTCGACGGCGTTCGCCAGCGAGACGGTCGTCTCGGCGGTGCCGAGCGGGCCGGATGCCGTGAGCGTGCCGGCCTTGGCCCCGGCGTCCTG
>JBASAE010000010.1:0-2916 GCA_049654285.1 Microbacterium sp. | reverse complement strand
CCTTCAACCTGGGCGAGGCCCCGTACCCGTCCAATTCGGCCTCCGCGATCGAACGGACGCGCGCCCTATCGACGACCTGGCCAGGCTCCGGGCGCACCATCACTTCGGCGCTGCGGTGACCGACCCCCACGACCACTCTCCCCTTCGAAAGATCCAGATCGCGACGCACCCGCTCGGCGACCGCCGACGCGATCACCCCGTTATCCACGACCACCGCGTGCCCCGACACGCCCAGAGCATGCTTGGGACGACGGCCCGGAGCGACCGCGAACCACAACAGCATCAGTCCGATCACCGCGACCGCTGCGGCGCCGGCGATGATCGCCGCGCGCGGTTCAGAGCCAGGTAGTGTCGCCATCCATGCAAGTGCTTCGCCCGGCGTCACCAGCAACGGCGCCGCCCCCGACAGGCGCAACACGATCTCGATTCCCGCGTACACCGCCGCAGCCGCGATGAAGACGAGCACGATCACTGTCATCGCTGTGCGCGGAGAGTGCGTCTCACGGCGCACCACACGCATCAATACCGGATTCGTCATCTACCTCACCCTCTTTCGCTCCGGAATGGTCGCCCCCGTTACCGTGAACGACACCCGCCGGATATCCCGTCCGGTCAACCGACCGAACTCTCCCGCGAGCACCGACTGCACCTCCCGAATTCGCTCGATCACCGTCGGAGCGGCACGGATCGCATCCGTGTCATCCAGGTCGGGGATCGGCAGCCTCGCCGCGACTCGCACGGCGAGACCACCACCCCACTCGGACACCTCGACATCCACATCCCCCCGGGGAACACCGATCGTGGCCGCCGATGCCTCACGGACGACCTTCTCGATCACCCGCTCCCGCACATGCACGGAACCCCGGACCGCGGGAGCGGATCCGAAGGGTGCCGCAACGACCAGCGCACTCATGACGAGGTACGCCTGCCCGTGAACGCCCCGGCGAGGGCTCGAAGGTCCAGCTGACCGGACACCACTCGCCCGGCCAGGGCACCGATACCCATCAGCAGTGCAACCAGCAGGAATCCCCAGAAGCCGAAGATCAGCGCCGCGAAGGCGAGCACTGCGCCGACGAGGGCGCCGGTCAGCGTGGTACTCATGAGACGCGGGACTCGGTGTCGTCGTCAGAGTCGTCACTGGGCAGATGCACGTCATTCACATCGACGTTCACCTCAACGACCTGCAGACCAGCAAGGCGAGTGATCGCGCCCATTACAGCCTGGCGAACGTTCTCCGCGACCTCGTGGATCGGCGCCGGATAGTCGACCACGATCGTAATGTCCGCAGCAGCCTGCGTCTCACCGACCTCGACTTTCACACCCTGCGTCAGATCCGTCGCGTTCACCGCATCGCGGATCGCACCCAGCGCGCGAGCGCCCCCGCCGCCCAGAGCATACACACCCGACACCTCACGGGCGGCGATGCCGGCGATCTTCGCCACGACGCCGTCCGCGATCGTCGTACGACCCGCCGACTCCGACCCGGCCTCCGCCGGAACTCGTGCAGCCGAAGGCGCGCGGTCCACCCGCGAGGCAGAGCCCGGCGCCTTGGCCCCGCGGGTCCCCGGCACAGTCCCCTCAGCAGAAACTGCAGTGTTCGTCTCATCCGTAGCCATCTGAACTACCTCCACAATCAACCAGCGCGGCACAACACCGCACCATCCAACGAGCGAAGGACCACGCTCTACAACTAGGACGCAGCAGCGAAGCAAAACGTCACGAGAAACTCAGAACCGACGAACGCGCTAGCGCGAGGGCGACCTCAACGCCACCAGGATTCCCTCAATCGGAGGGGAGCCCAAGAGCAAGGCCGGTGTGCGGGATGTTCCGATCCTGGACGAGACGCTGCTCCGCGACCTCACCAGGTACCTCCGACAGCACCCACACCGCGACAACCTGGAGGCCGACCTCTGGCCAGGCAAGACACCCGGTCACACGAAGATCAACTACGAGTACCCATTCCGGCCGAAGGGCTTCTACCGCAGCACCTTCAAGCCAGCGTGCGACGCGGTCGGGCTGAGCGGTTTGCACTTCCACGTACTCCGCCACACCTTCGCCACGCTCGCGCTGGAGTCCGGACTGCTGACGATGTACGAACTGTCCGTGGCAATGGGCCACGAATCCGAGGCCGTCACGAACAAGATCTACGCTCACATCCGCAAGCGCGACCACACCGCCCGACGCGCCGCGTTCTCGGCGTTCCTCGCCGAATCCGCAGCGCCGCCTGCACTTGTGCGCCAGATCGGCAGTTAGGAAGATCGCTACTGTTCAGATGTGGACTCATCGAACATCATCAACCTTGGACTCCTAGTCGTGACCGCAATCGGCGTCTTCGTCGCGATCTACCAAGCCAAGGAGGCGTAGCTGCACGGATCGATGCGCAGGACGCGCGGGATAAAGCCAAGGATCACGAAGAGACGGCGCTCGCCGCGTCCCAGGAGTCAGCATCGGCCGCAGGACGATCTGCCGCTGCTCTTGAAGAGGCGAACGATATCGCACGCCAGACGCTGCCGCGCGACCCCTGGGTATTGACGCAACACACCAAGAACAAGTACGAGCTCAGAAACGACAGTCCGGACACACTCTGGGCTGTCAGCGTTTTCCAGGCGGACGGAGGTGACGATGTGTCGCCGTTCGTTGACATGCCCGTCGACCAAGTTCATCCTGGAGAGTCGATCTTCCTCGACTACTCGAAGTCCTTCGCCAGCCCTGCTACCGCCACGATCGTCGTGACATGGGGCTTCCCCGACTCGACCGAACAGAAGACCTGGCGGCGGACGCTTAGTTGATCCGACCTGTGGATAACTGGGGTCCTTTTGGAGTCCCACACGTTTTCCAAGCATGCAGAAGGCGCGGCAGATTCTCAGATCTACCGGGCCTTTCTCGGTCGGGCTGACAGGATTTGAACCTGCGACC
>JBASAE010000009.1:0-1777 GCA_049654285.1 Microbacterium sp. | reverse complement strand
GCGTCCTCGACCGCGACCGTGACCGCCGGCTCGAGGCGCAGGGCGCGCGCGCCGGCCAGGAACATGTCCGGGGCGGGCTTGGAGGCGAGGTGCTCCCGCTCGGCGACGACGCCGTCGACCACGGCGGCGAAGAACGGGCGGATGCCCGCGGCGCCGAGCACCTCCTCGGCGTTCTTCGAGCTCGACACGACGCCCATCGGCACGTCGGCGGCACGCAGCGCCTCGATCAGCGCGAGCGACCCGGGGTACGGGGCGATGCCCTCGCTGCGGAGGGCCGCGGCGAAGGCGTCGTTCTTGCGGTTGCCGATGCCGCAGACCGTGTCCTCCGTCGGCGCGTCGGAGACGGAGCCCCAGGGGATCTCGACGTTGCGGTCGCGCATCACCGCGGCCACACCGTCGTAGCGCTTCTTGCCGTCGACGTGCGCGAAGTAGTCGGCGTCCGTGTACGCGGGCTCGATGCCCCACTCGGCGAAGACCTGGTCGAACACCGCCTGCCAGGCGCGCATGTGCACCTCGGCGGTCGGCGTGAGCACACCGTCGAGGTCGAAGAGGACGCCCGCGGACGCACGCAGATCGGGCAGGGATCCGGGCACGATGACTCCCTGGTGTAGACGACTCAGACCGTGTCCAGCGTAGTCGGCGATCGGCTCGGTTCCCACACCATCAGAGCCGGCCGGCGGGTCACGCCGGGCAGGGGCCGGAGAGGGCGTCCACGACCGCCGCCGCATCCTGCCGATAGCGGGCGTAGTGATCCGGATCGCTGTTGACCTGCACCCGGTGGATGGCCTCCGAGGCGTCCATCTCGGCCCACCCGTCCAGTGCTGCCAGCCGGCCGTAGAACAGGGTCGCCGCGGCGGCCGGATCCATCCGGGTCTCCACGCTCCCCCACCACTCCTGCTGCTGGAACAGCCCGATGCTCGTGGTGCGAGTGCCGTCCGGGTTCGTGACGCCCTGCGTCTCCCCGTCGCCGTAGTCGATGTTGCGCAGGCTGCTCTCGCCCATCGCGGTCATCACGCCGAGGATCTGCCCGTCGCGACCGAAGCCCAGCGCGGTCGCGGTGCGCACGATCGTCGCGGCGTTCTCGAGCTGCTCGCCGCGCCAGCCCTCCACGCCGCTGTGCGGGAAGGATGCCGGATCGTCGAGGCAGACGGGCTGGGGCACGCGCCCCCCGAACGGCAGCACGAGGACCAGGCCCACGATGCCCGCGACGATCAGCGCGCCGATCGCGAACCGGCGGATCCGGCTCCACCGCATCCGCCGTCGCGCGGCCCTCCGCCGCGCGATCGTCGCCCGGTTCGGCCGTCGCACGGGACGGCGCCGGGCGCCTCTCCGGCGAGCGGTGGTTCTGCTGACGGTCACCTCACACATTCTGGATGCTGCACCTGGGAGATCCTCCGCGATCTGGGATGATGAGCGGATGTCCCCGCAGGAGGAACCCGCCGTGCCCGGCGTCAGCGTTCGGCCTTCGACCGGGCCACGGAGTATCCGGCACTCGCTGCGATCTGGCGCAGCGCCGTGGATGCGACGCACGACTTCCTCGCCGACACGGATCGAGAAGAGATCGAGGCCAGGCTGCAGACCGACTACTTCCCCGGAGTCGTCCTCTCCGTCGCCGAGCGCGATGGCCGACCGGTGGGGTTCTCGGGCGTGCTCGACGGAACGCTGGAGATGCTGTTCGTCGATGCGACGCACCGCGACGGGGGGATCGGCACGGCGCTTCTCACCCATGCGGTCACAGAGCAGGGCGTCACCAAGGTCGATGTCAACGAGCAGAACG
>JBASAE010000008.1:0-3675 GCA_049654285.1 Microbacterium sp. | reverse complement strand
GTGATCAGTCCGGTGTCGATCACGGCCTGCTCGCCGAACACGCCCTGGAAGGCCGAGATCGCCCGCGCCGTGGCATCCGCGTCGTTGATCGTCGCCGGCAGCGAGTGCAGCGTCGTGATGTCGGGCTCGCGCTCGGCGCCGGATGCCGCGGCCTCGGCCCGGATCACCCGCTCGACCTTGCCGAGCACCTTCTCGCGCAGCTGGTCGTCGGGATAGCGCAGGCTGAGCTGCAGCGTGGCATCTGCCGGGATGATGTTGTTCTTCGTGCCGGAATGGATCGAGCCCACGGTCACGACGGCGGGGTCGCTCGCGGAGACCTCGCGTGAGACGACGGTCTGCAGACGCATGATCGTCGCCGCGGCCATCACGATCGGGTCGATCGTGGACTCCGGGCGCGAGCCGTGGCCGCCGCGGCCGTGCAGCACCACCTTCAGACCGTCGGACGCCGACATCTGCGGCCCGGGGCGGACGCCCACCGCACCGGCCGGCAACGGCCCGACGTGCTGCCCGAGCACCACGTCCGGCCGGGGGAACCGGTCGAGCGCACCGTCGTCGAGCATCGCCCGCGCGCCCTCCCCGTACTCCTCGGCGGGCTGGATGACGACGACGAGCGTCCCGTGCCACTGATCGCGTTCCGCGGCCAGCCGCTCCACCGCGCCGATCATCGCGGTCACGTGCATGTCGTGCCCGCACGCGTGCATCACGCCGACCGTCTCGCCGTCCGGATCCGTGCCGGTCGCGGTCGACGCGTACGGCAGGCCGGTCTCCTCCACCACCGGCAGGGCGTCCATGTCGGCCCGCACCCAGACGACCGGCCCCTCGCCGTTCGCCAGCACACCGACGACCCCGGTCCTGCCGACGCCCTCGTGCACCTCCAGTCCGAGATCGCGCAGATGCCCGGCGGCGATGCCGGCGGTGCGGATCTCCTGGAAGGAGAGCTCCGGGTTGCGGTGCAGGTCGATGTACAGCGCTTCGAGGTCGATCGTCATGGCTTGAGCCTATGCCTGTCGGGCCCGGAGGGGAGTCGAGGCGGGTTGCCGGGGGTCGGGTGCCCGAGTCCGGCGTGGGGCCTGGCTTGTGCGCCCCGGGCACTCAGCGGGTCAGCATGCCCTCCACCTGGGCGTACAGCGCGCGGGACGCGGTGAAGCGGGCATCGTCGTCGGGCTGCCCGAGCACGACGACGAACACGCGACGGCTCTTGCCCTCGGCATCCGTCACGGTCTTGGCCGAGAGCAGGTTGCTGCCGTCGAGCGTGCCGGTCTTGATGCCGAGCACGCCTGCGTCGGAGAGCAGCTCGTTGGTGTTCTTCACGAGGCCGGGACCGGGCAGCTCGACCTCCGGCGTGGCGACGATCTCGGCGATCACCGGGTTCGCCAGCGCGAGCCGGCCGAGCTCGATGAGCGCGGCGGGCGTCGCGGTGTTGCGCCCGTCGATCCCGGTCGGCGTGGCCATCGTGATGCCGTCCAGCCCGTGATCGGCGAGCCAGACCCTCGCGGCCTCGGCCCAGCTCTCCTCGTCGCCCCAGGCGCTGCGCACCAGGATGTCGGTGTAGTTGCACGCCGATCCGATGAGCACCCCCTGCAGCAGCTGATACTCGGTCAGCATCCCGTCGGCAGGGATCTCCAGCGCCGACTCGCCGCGTGCGACGTAGTCGTGGTACTCGTCCACCCACCGCTGGTCGAACCAGTACTCGTCGTCCAGCCGGTCCGGCCGCACGTCCAGCACCATGAGCGCGGTGACGATCTTCGAGATGCTCGCCATCGGCACCGCCTCGGCCGAGCTGCTCACGGTATCGCCGTCGTCGATCGCCACGGCGGCCGAGCCCGCCTTCGGCCAGGTGAGCTCGTCGAGGCTGCGCGGCGCATCCAGCACCGCGGGCTTCGCGATCGCCGTGACCAGGAACGTGACGATCACCGCGAGCACCGCAGCGAAGAACACCACGATCAGCACGCGGGGTGCTCGGATGCGTCGTTTCCGGGAGGCGTGCGAAGAGCTCATGTCTCCATCCTTCCGGCGCGGGGGATGCCGCGATACGCCGCTCAGGGGAAGATCAGGGTGCGCTCAGGGTGGAGGGGGGGTCTCGGAGCGGGCTATCCGATCGCGTTCGCGAGCGTCTCGGCGGTGTCCCCGTAGTTCATCCGGATCACGGGCAGCGCGAGCTTGTCCGTGCCCTGCTGCACGTACCCCCAGTCGATCGTGCGTGCCAGCAGGAACCCCGCTTCGCGCACCCCCTCCTTCGCTGTGTCGTTGTAGTGGCCGTAGGGGTAGGCGACCACCTCCTTCGCGCCGAGGATCGCTGCGGACGCCTCGAGGTCGGCGGCGATCTCGTCCGCACTCCAGTTGACCATCCGCCCCTTGCCGTTGTCGCCGGCCTCGTGCATCCGATCGGTGTGCGAGCGCTGGATCACGTACGGCGACGGTGAGGGCTCGTGTCGGTACTCCGTGATCACGAAAGAGGTGGTCAGCAGGTGGCGCTCGGTCACCACCGGCACGGCGAGCTGAAGCCAGCTCGGATCGGCGTCGTCATCCGTGATGATCACCGAGTGCTGCGGGATGTACAGCCTCCCGTCGATGAAGGCGTCCAGCTCGTCCCAGGTCGGCAGGTAGAACCGCTGATCGGCGACGTACTGCATCTGCGCGGTGAAGTCGCCGATGTAGGCGTAGTTGGCGCGCAGCCAGCCGTCCTCCCCCTCGGGCTTGTCGGTGAACTGGTGGTACATCAGGATCGGCACCTGGGTCGCCTCTGCCGCGTTCTGCTCGGGGGTCATCCACGATCCGAACAGGGTGATGCGGCGATCGGCGCAGCTCGCGAGCTGCGAGCCGTTGATCCGGGCGGTCTGCGTGAAGGCCGCGGCGTCGGCCGCGCTGGCGTACCAGCCGGCGAACACCCGGCCGTCCTGGGCGGGGATCGGCAGTCCCGAGTAGAGCACGCCCTGGGTCTGCAGCTGCGGTTCGAGGGTCAGGCCGGGCAGCTCGAAGGACACGGCACAGGCGTTCGGGTCGTCCGTGGTCTGCAGCAGTGCCTCGGCCGGGGTGAGGGGAGTCGGCGTCGGCGTGATGGATGCCGGGGGAGCGGAGGGCGCGGCCGCCTCCGGCGAGCCGGAGCGCGGCGGGACGAGCCAGGAGACGAGCAGCACGATCCCGGTCGCCACGACGGCCCCTGCCAGTCCCAGCACGAGCGCACGCCGCTGACGCATGCGCCGACGGTTCCTGCGCGCGTCTTCACGCAGGAGGGGGTCCCCCATCACAGGACGATGATAGTCCCTCCCGACCGCCTTCCCTGGCTTCCGCCTTCCCGGGCTTCCGCCCTCCCGGGCTTTCGTGCGCACGCAGCGCGGCGGGGGTGAGGGGGCCGCCGGCGGCTCCGCCTCCCCACGTGCTCGCGCGGACGTGTGCGCTTCCGCGGACGAAGTCGGTGGATTCTTCTGCGGGGAGGGCGCTTTCCTGTGGGGGTGCTCTCCGGGGAGCGACGTGCTCTCCGGGAGCGGGGCGTGCTCCCCGTGGAAGGGACGTGTGCTCTGTGGGAGGTCGTCCTCTCCGTGGGTGGGATGTGCTCCCCGCGGGTGTGTGCTCTCCGGGGGCGTGCTCTCTGGGGTGGGTGCGCTTCCCGTGGGTGGGACGTGTGCTCTGTGGGAGGTCGTCCTCTCCGTGGGTGGGATGTGCTCTCTGGGGGTG
>JBASAE010000007.1:0-1852 GCA_049654285.1 Microbacterium sp. | reverse complement strand
CCCGCGGTCCCGTGCGCGCCGCGCCAGATCCGGCCGCCGACGATGATGCCGGCGGCGACGCCGGTGCCGAGGTTGAGATAGGCCATCGAATCGTCGCCCGCCCGCAGCGATGCGGCGCCGAGCGCCGCCGCCTTGACGTCGTTCTCGACGGAGAAGCGCGCGCCGAGCACCGCTCCGGCCCGCGCCGGGATGTCGAGCGACGCGACGCCGAGGTTCACGGCGTGCAGCACGACTCCGTCGTGCACCAGGCCGGGGATGCCGACGCCCACCGAGCGGATGTCCGCCGTGGCGAAGCCGACCTCCTCCGCGAGCGCCGCGATGGTCTCCAGAACGCCCTGCACGACGGCCTCCGGGCCCCAGCCGGTCGGCCGACGGAGCCGACCGAGGATGTCGCCGTCGGGGCTGAGCGCGACCGCATCGGTCTTGGTCCCTCCGACGTCGAGCCCGATGCGGATCGGCCGACCCGGCAGGTCGGCCGGGTCGGACGCCATCTAGGAGACCCCCAGCTGCCCGGAGAGCACGGTGACGGCCGCGCCGCGCAGCACGATGTCCTCGATGTCGGTCAGCCGTATCGCGACGTCCTCGAACACGCCCTCGAGGGTGCGCTCGTGCAGAGTGGCGGTCGCCTGCTCGACGAAGACGTCTCCGAGCAGCTCGGGCGGACCGGAGAGTACGATGTCGGAGAGGTCGAGCGCCGCGACGATGGGCGCGATCGCGATCGCCATCCTCGCTCCCGCATCCCGCAGCACCTCGTCCCGGGCAGCCGGGTCCGCCGCGATCGCGGCGGTGAGACGCGTCACGTTGACCCACGCCTCGAGGCAGCCGTCCTTGCCACACGCGCAGCGTGGCCCGCGGTCGGTGCCGACCACGACGTGCCCGATCTCGCCCGCGGCAAACCTGCTGCCCACCAGGGTCTGGCTGCCGGTGATGAGCCCGGCTCCGACGCCGCGGCCGATCTTGATGAGCATGAAGTCGCTGCGCTCGCCGCCGAAGGTGTACTCCGCGAGCACGCCGGCGTTCGCGTCGTTGTGCACGATCACGGGCAGCCCGAGCTCCGCGCCGAGACGGTGTTCCAGGGGGAAGCCGTGCCAGCCGAGGTTGGGCGAGCTGAGCACCATCCCGTCGGACCGCACGATTCCCTGTGTGCCGACGCCGACGCCGAGCAGCGGACGCGTCGACGCGGCGATGAGGTCGCGGGCCAGGTCGACGGTGACGGCGTAGGTCGCCTCTCCGTCGACCTGTGCGGGACGCGGCGCCTCGCGCCGCTCCAGCACCTCGCCGTCCAGGCTGAGCACGGCGCCCTCGAACGCGGTCGGGCCGGACAGGTCGATGCCGACGATCTGATGCCCGTGGCGATCGATGTCGATGAGGATCGCGGGCTTGCCCGGACCGGCGGCCTCGCGCACGCCGATCTCGATGACGATGCCGTCCGCGATGAACTCGGCGACCAGGTCCGAGATCGTGACCCTGGTCAGTCCGGTCTCCCGCGACAGGTCGGCGCGACTCATCGCGCCCGAGTGGTAGAGCGTCTGCAGCACGAGCGCACGGTTGTGCCCGCGCGCGTGCTCGGGCAGCACCTTGGCACGCGAACGCAGTCGTCGCACGGATCCGAAGGCATGCGCGGGCAAGTCGGCGATATCCGGTGACACCACTGCGCGCGGTTCATCCGATTCGGACATATTTGTTAGTAGACCTTACGAACAGGGATTATGCAACCCCCGACGCGAATCAGCAGCATCAGGTTACCAAAACGTTACATCTTTCCGCGTCGTGACCCCCGGCTTCCCCGGGTCCTCGCCGCCACCGTTGCCTTCTCGTTATCAGCGATCCCGTACCATTGAGACGAAGGACA
>JBASAE010000006.1:0-3615 GCA_049654285.1 Microbacterium sp. | reverse complement strand
CCTTCAACGAGTTCGGAAACAAGCTCTACTCCGGGAAGCTGTCCTTCCCCTTCGTGCAGCGACGCCGTCTCTGGTTCATCATCGCCGTCGCCCTGGTGCTCGGCTCGGTCCTGGTGCCGTTCATCCGCCCGGTGCAGTTCTCCATCGAGTTCACCGGCGGATCACAGTTCGTCGTCACCGCGCCGGCCAGCAGGGATCAGAACCTCGCCACGAGCGCCGTGCAGTCGGTGGTCCCCGACGCGGCCAGCCGGGTCGTGATCATCGGCGGCAAGGACGTGCGGGTGCAGACCTCGCAGATGACGGCGACCGAGACGAACAAGGTCGCCGAGGCCCTCGCCGAGGCGTACAAGGTGGCCCCCGACGAGGTCAACAAGTCGTTCATCGGGCCGGCCTGGGGGGCGAACGTCACCCGCCAGTCGCTCTGGGGCCTCGCGATCTTCCTCGCCCTGACCTTCCTGATCCTCGGCATCTACTTCCGCACCTGGAAGATGTCCGCCGCATCGATCGTCGGGCTGCTCGACGTGCTCATCATCACGATCGGCGTATACGCCCTGGCCGGATTCGAGATCTCGCCGGCGGCGGTGATCGGCTTCCTCACGATCCTCGCGTACTCGCTGTACGACACCACGGTCGTGTTCGACAAGGTGCGCGAGAACACCTCCGACGACGCCGGGCAGACGCTGCGGACGTTCGGGGAGTCGGTCAACCTCGCTGTGAACCAGACCCTGGTGCGCTCGATCAACACCGCGATCATCGCGGCACTCCCGGTCGGGGCGATCCTGTTCATCGGCGCCTTCTGGCTGGGCGCGGAGACGCTCACCGACATCTCACTGTCGATCTTCGTCGGCATCATCGTCGCGACCTACTCGACGCTGTTCGTGGCGGCGCCCCTCTACGCCTTCTTCCGGCAGGGGGAGCCCGCGATCATCGCGCATGACAAGAAGGTGCACGCGGCTCGCGAACGTGCCGTGGAAACGGTCTGAGCACAGGCGGCGGGGCGCCTTCGACCGTCTCCGCCGCGCGTAGGATTGGGGTCTCATCGGGAGGAGCGCGCATGGCGGAGCCGCAGACGACGTCGCAGGGGCCGAGCCTGCGCTGGCTGGTGCCCCGCATCTTCTCCCGCGCGCCCCGGGTCGACGGCCTCGACAACCTGATCCGCACTGTCCGCGCGAACCACCCGCGTGGTGACCTGCCCATCATCGAGCGCGCCTATGCCGTGGCGAAGGACAAGCACGAGGGACAGTTCCGGCAGAGCGGAGAGCCTTACATCACGCATCCGCTCGCGGTCGCCCAGATCCTCGCGGAACTGGGCCTCGGCCCGCGGGCGATCGCCGCCGCCCTGCTGCACGACACCGTCGAGGACACCGGCTACGCGCTCAGCGAGCTGCAGGAGGTCTTCGGCGACGAGGTCGCGATGCTCGTCGACGGCGTGACGAAGCTGGACAAGGTCAAGTACGGCGACAGCGCCCAGGCCGAGACCGTCCGCAAGATGATCGTCGCGATGTCGAAGGACATCAGGGTCCTGCTGATCAAGCTCGCCGACCGGCTGCACAACGCGCGGACCTGGGGTTTCGTCCCTCCCGAGAAGGCGGCCAAGAAGGCGCAGGAGACGCTGGAGATCTATGCTCCGCTCGCGCACAGGCTCGGCATCCAGACCATCAAGAGCGAGCTCGAGGACCTGTCCTTCGCGGTGCTGCACCCGAAGATCTACGCCGAGATCTCCAGCCTCATCTCATCGCGCACCCCCCAGCGCGAGAAGTACCTGCAACAGGTGATCGAGGCGATCGACGAGGATCTGCGCGACCTGCGCATCCGCGGCAAGGTGGTCGGCCGACCCAAGCAGCTGTACTCGGTGTACCAGAAGATGGTGGTGCGCGGTCGCGAGTTCGACGACATCTACGACCTGATCGGCATCCGGGTGCTGGTGAACTCCGTGCGCGACTGCTACGCGGTGCTCGGCGCGATCCACGCCCGCTGGACACCGCTGCCGGGGCGCTTCAAGGACTACATCGCCACTCCCAAGTTCAACCTCTACCAGTCGCTGCACACCACGGTCATCGGCCCGGGCGGCCGCACGGTGGAGATCCAGATCCGCACCCACGAGATGCACCAGCAGGCCGAGTTCGGCGTCGCCGCGCACTGGATGTACAAGGAGCGGATGAACGGCGGCAAGGCCGATGCCAAGGCGGGCGACACCGAGATGGCGTGGCTCGCGCACATCTCGGACTGGCAGGCCGAGACCGCGGACCCGAGTGAGTTCCTCGACTCGCTGCGTTTCGAGATCGGCGCCAAGGAGGTCTACGTCTTCACGCCGAAGGGCCGGGTGATCGGGCTGCCGTCGGGGGCGACCCCGGTCGACTTCGCCTATGCCGTGCACACCGAGATCGGTCATCGCACCATGGGGGCGAAGGTAGGTGGCCGCCTGGTGCCCCTGGAGACCGAGCTGCGCAGTGGCGACGTGGTTGAGGTGTTCACCTCGAAGAACCCCGACGCCGGCCCCAGCCAGGACTGGCTGACGTTCGTGAAGAGCACCCGCGCGCGCAACAAGATCCGCGGCTGGTTCACCAAGGAGCGCCGTGAGGAGGCGATCGAGCAGGGCAAGGAGGCGATCGCCCGCGCGATGCGCAAGCAGAACCTGCCGCTGCAGCGCCTGATGAACCAGGAGTCCTTCGCGCAGGTCGCCCAGCAGCTGCGGTACGAGGACGTCGCCGCGCTCTACGCGGCAGTGGGCGAGGGGCACGTCTCGACCCAGTCGGTGCTCGAGAAGGTCACTGCCCTCGTCGGTCCGGAGGACACCTCGACCGGCGCGATCGCGCTCCCCGGTCATCCGCCGGCGCGGGAACCTCGCGCGGGGGATTCCGGCGTGCTGGTGCGGGGCGCCTCCGACATCCTGGTCAAGCTCGCGCGGTGCTGCACACCGGTGCCCGGCGACCCCATCGTGGGCTTCGTGACGCGCGGCAGCGGGGTCTCCGTGCATCGCACGGACTGCGTGAACGTCCGCGCGCTGGAGGCGGACCCCGGCAGGTTCGTCGAGGTCGAGTGGGCGCCGACGACCAAGAGCGTGTTCCGCGTGCAGATCCAGGTCGAGGCGCTCGATCGCGCGGGCCTGCTCTCCGACGTGACCCGGGTGCTCAGCGAGCACCACGTCAACATCCTGTCGGCGACGGTCAGCACCACGGACGAGAGGCTGGCGCTGAGCCGTTTCGTCTTCGAGATGGGCGACGCGGTGCACCTGGACCGGGTGCTCAACGCGGTGCGGCGCATCGACGCCGTGTACGACGTCTACCGGGTCACGACCTCCTGACCTGCCGCGGCGGCCAGCGCGGTGAGCGCCGCCCGCTTGCCCGGGGTGCGCGTTCGGGCGGCGACCTCACGGCGTGCACTGTCCGCCAGACCGGGGAAGGCGTCCAGGAGGGCCCGCAGCCAGGGGCCCCTGTCCGGATCGCGATGAAGCCCGAGCGCGAGCTCGACCGCCGTCGCCTCCGGCGTGGAGACGGCGACTCCGCCGTGCCACTGGGCCTCTCCGTCGGCGAGGGGCGGCTCGTGGGCCAGGACACGGGGGAGGCACCGAGGTCTCGGCGCCTCCGCGGACAGCCGCCGAAGGTGGTGCAGCTC
>JBASAE010000005.1:0-1739 GCA_049654285.1 Microbacterium sp. | reverse complement strand
GACCCCCTCGCGCGCACGGAGGCCGATCGAGGGACGCTCATCATCAGCAAGACCGGCACGAACGCGACCGTCCGCGGCGACGTCGGACTCGTCCGGGGCCGGAGCGGCGACGTGGCCTACGCGGTGATCGCGAACGGTGACATGGCGGCCGGGGACGCGCGCGACGACGCGCTCGCCTTCCTGCGAAGCGTCGGCGACGCGATCCGCCACCGGCTCTCCTGACGGTCAGTGCGATGTCGTGCCGTGGACCCGTCGTCGCTGTGGGACGTCGCGGCGCTACGCGGGTCGTGGGACGGCGCTCAGAGCGAGAGCAGCAGGCTGAGCAGCGCGATCCGCTCCGCCAGCGAGCGGATCGAGATGTGCTCGCTGAGCGCGTGCGCGCCGCCTCCGCTCGGACCGAGGCCGTCGACGGTGGGCACGCCGGCTGCGCCGAGGAGGTTCTCGTCGCCGGCGCCCATCGCGGGCCGGGCGTCGATGCGCTGACCGAGTGCCGCACCGGCCACGCGGATCCTCTGGAGAAGCGCGGCGTCGGCGTCGGAGCCCGCCCAGGCGGGGCGGCTGCTGAGGATCGCGGTCCGCACCTCCGCGCCGTCGCGCACCGGCTGTGCGGACCGGATGCGGTCCAGGACGGAGCGCTCGGTCTCCGCGTCGAGGAAACGGAGGCCGATCTCGGCCTCGGCGTGCTCGGGGATGACGTTCGCCCGGGTGCCGCCGGCGATGGTCCCGATGTTGCACAGCACCGTCCCCGGCGTGTCGGTCACGATCCGGCGCACGTGCAGGAGCTGGTCGACGAGCTCGTCGATGGCGGAGACGCCGCCGTCCGGGTCGAGGGCGGCGTGCGCAGACCTGCCGCCGATCCCGAGACGGAGCCGGGTGCTTCCGGCCCGGCCGACCTTCAGCGCGCCGTCGGGGTGCGGGGACTCGAACGCCAGGGCGCCGGCGACGTCCTGCGCGCAGGTGAGCAGCAGGTCCCGCGAGCTGGGCGACCCGATCTCCTCGTCGCAGGTGATCAGGATCCGCACCGGTCGGCGCGGCGCGGCGCGGAGGGCGTCCAGTGCGGTGGCGATGATCACCAGGCCGCTCTTCATGTCGTACACGCCGGGGCCGCGCAGGGTGTCGCCGTCGATGGACCAGGGGAGGGCGTCGTCCGCCGTGCCGCGGGGCCAGACGGTGTCGGAGTGGCCGACGAGCAGGATGGGCTGCGCGTCGACGGTTCCGGGGACGTCCGCCACGAGGTGTTCGCCGTGCACGCTCGTCACGCGGCGCACCGTGCCGTGCGGCGACAGCCAGGACTCCAGGAGGTCGGCGATCCTGCCGCTCGCGGCGGCGTCCGACGTCGGCGTCTCGATGAGCACCGCCTCGCGCAGTCGCGCCACGGCCTTCGGAAGGGCAGCCTGGGCGGCGTCGGTCGCCTGTTCCGGACTCATCGTTCTCCTCTGGGATTATTTGAATCATATCTTCCCACATCTGTAGCCCTTATTTCAGAGAAACACCTTGATAGATGACTTTCCTCGCCGAAATATACGTCCCATATAATGAACCCGTGCCCGGATCCTCCTCACGCCCCTCACCGGAGGGCCTCCGCGTCGCCGAATGCTCGGCCTATGCCGACTTCGTCGCCGCGAATCGCCTCTACCAGCGGGTCTTCGGCTACACCGAGCCGGAGCTCGGCCTGAACGCGAACCTGCTCGGAGCCGTCGTGCGCAACGGCGGCTCGGCCGTCGCCGTCCGCCGGGGGG
>JBASAE010000004.1:0-1775 GCA_049654285.1 Microbacterium sp. | reverse complement strand
CCTTGATGACCTGGATCTTCTTGTCGCCGGCAGCCTCGAGGATGACGTCGAACGAGTCCTTCTCCTCCTCGGCAGCGGCCTCGCCCGCGCCACCGGCAGCGCCGGCGACGGCGACCGGGGCGGCGGCGGTGACGTCGAACTTCTCCTCGAACGCCTTCACGAACTCGCTGAGCTCGACGAGGGTCAGGCCGGCAAACTGCTCGAGCAGCTCCTCAGTGGTGAGCTTCGCCATGATGTTTCTCCTAATAGATGGGGTTTAGTGGAACGAGATCGCCCGCCGCTCACGCGGCCTCGGCGGTCTCCAGCTTTTCGCGAAGCGCGTCGATGGTGGCCGCGGCCTTGCCCATCGTCGCCTTCATCATGCCCGCGGCCTTCGCCAGCAGAACCTCACGGCTCTCCAGCGAGGCGTACTTGTCGACCTCGGCGGCGCTGAGGGTGTTCCCCTCGAAGACACCGCCCTTGATCACGAGAAGCGGGTTCGCCTTGGCGAAGTCACGCAGCGCCTTCGCAGTGGCGACGAAGTCGCCGTGCACGAACGCGACGGCCGACGGTCCCTTGAGGTCGTCGTCCAGCGTCGTGATCCCCGCGTTGTTCGCGGCGATCTTGGTCAGCGTGTTCTTCACCACGGCGTATTCCGCGTCCTGACGGATGCTGTTGCGCAGCTGCTTGAGCTGGGCGACCGTCAGACCGCGGTACTCGGTCAGCAGGACGGCGTTCGAGTTCTCGAATGACTTCGTGAGCTCGGCGACCGATGCATCCTTCTGCGCCATGGTCACTCCTTGGTGTGTACGTGGCGCCCCACGGTGGCGGGGCTCCGGCCTGGACCACCCGCATCGGAGAAACAGAAACGCTCCGGCGCAAGCGACGGAGCGTGGAGATCCAGCAGACTGGAGAGACGTTCATGTCACCTGCGCAGGCCCTCTGCTTTCGCAGTGCTTCGATCATCATGCTTGCGCACGACGATGACCGGCGGTCTTCGGCTTCCTCTACCCTACCCCACCACGCCTCCTCCCCCAAAATCCCCGGCTCCTCTCTGCCGCGACCCGGCGATCCGGCGTGGGAGGAGCGGATGCCCGATGGGCAGGGCATAGGGTCGAGAGGTGACCCCGGAACTGCAGGCCCGCATCATCGCGGATTCCCGTGACCGGGTGGCCTGGCTGCGGGCCCGGGCCCGCGGGATCACCGCGACCGACGTCGCAGGCCTCTCCGGTGAGGCGTCCATCGCCCGTGCGGCCGACGCCAAGCTGGGCGCGGGTCCACGCTTCGGCGGCAATGCCTACACCGACCACGGCCGGCGACGCGAGCCCGAGATCGCCGCATGGGTCGCCGCGACCCACGGCATCCTGCCCTCCTCTGCGCTGTTCTGCGCCGCGGTCGAGAGACGTCATCTCGCGACTCCCGACGGCATCGCTCAGGATGCTGAGGGCCGCGTGACGCTCGCCGAGATCAAGACCACGAACAAGTCTTGGCGCAGCATCCCGCGCACCTATCTGCGTCAGGTCTGGTGGCAGCAGCACGTGCTCGGCGCCGAGCGCACGCTGTTCGTGTGGGAGGAGCACACCGACTTCCAGCCCGTGCACGACGAGCCGAAGTCGGTGTGGATCGACCGTGACGACCGCGAGATCGGGCGATTGGTGAACCTCGCGACGCGGCTGATCGACGAGCTCTACCACCGCACGACCGGCAGGCCGGCGCCCGGGCCGCGCGTCGAGCCGACCGACCGCCGTGCAGCGCTCCGCGAGCGCGACATGTTCCGCGCACTGGCCCTCAGCGAC
>JBASAE010000003.1:0-3038 GCA_049654285.1 Microbacterium sp. | reverse complement strand
GGGCACGTCCTAGGCTGGGGGAATGGTGCTCGATCTGACGGCGTCCTCCGTCGAACTCACTCGCGCGATCTGCGACATCCCCAGCGTCTCGGGCGCCGAAGGCCCGCTCGCCGACGCGATCGAGCAGGCGATCCGGGAGCGTCCCCACCTCGACGTGATCCGACACGGCAACACCGTCGTGGCCCGCACACGGCTCGGCCGTGCGCAGCGCGTCGTGATCGCCGGGCACATCGACACCGTTCCGGTCAACGACAACCTGCCGGTCCGGGACGTCCTGATCGACGGCGAGGCCCAGCTGTGGGGCCGCGGCACGGTCGACATGAAGGCCGGCGTCGCCGTGCAGCTGAGGCTCGCGTCCGAGCTCGCCGATCCCACGGTCGACGTCACCTGGATGTGGTACGACAACGAGGAGGTCGAGGCGTCGAAGAACGGGCTGGCGCTGTTGGCGGCGGCGCGTCCCGACCTGTTCCAGGCGGACTTCGCGATCCTCGGCGAGCCGTCCAACGGTCAGGTCGAGGGCGGGTGCAACGGCACGCTGCGCGCCGTCGTGCGCACTCGCGGCGTCCGCGCGCACAGCGCGCGCGCCTGGGTGGGCGAGAACGCGATCCACGGCGCCGCCCCTATCCTGCAGAGGCTCGCCGAGTACCGCGCACGCGAAGTGCAGGTCGAGGGGCTCGGGTATCGCGAGGGGCTCAGCGCCGTGCGGATCGCCGGTGGCGTCGCCGGGAACGTCATCCCCGACCTGTGCGAGATCGAGGTGAACTACCGATTCGCGCCGAACAAGTCCACGGCCGACGCCGAGGCCCATGTGCGCAGCGTGCTGGCCGGGTTCGAGGTGGAGGTCACGGACGCCGCCGACGGGGCGCGTCCCGGGCTGGACGCACCCGTCGCGCAGCGATTCCTCGCCGCCGTGGGCGCCGAGGCACGGCCCAAGTACGGCTGGACCGATGTCGCCCGGTTCTCGGCGCTCGGCATCCCCGCGGTGAACTACGGGCCCGGTGATCCGCACCTGGCGCACCACGACGAGGAGCGTGTGCCGGTGCGGCAGATCGAGGACGTCGAACGCGGACTGCGCGCGTGGCTGACGGCATCCTGACCAGGAGGGGGCTGGCGCGACTGCCCGTGACCGTCCGCATCGCGGCGATCTATCTGATCGCGCGGGCGATCACGACGGCCTTCCTGCTTCTCGCAGCGGGGGAGTCCACCTCGCTCTCGCGGTTCGGCGCGGATCCGGGCATCGGCGACTTCGTGCTGGGCTGGGACGCCCAGTGGTACTGGTACGTCGCCGAGAACGGATACCCCGCGGAGCTTCCGCGCACGGCCTCCGGTGAGGTCGCCGAGAACTCCTGGGCGTTCATGCCGGTGTACGCATATGCCGCGAAGGTCCTCGGCTTCGGCGTGTGGGGTGCCGGCGCGCTGGTCCTCTCGCTCGCGGCAGGCTATCTCGCCTGCCTCCTGCTCCATCGACTGCTGCACGAACGGATCGGCGATGCGGCGGCGATGTGGGCCGTGGTCTTCTTCGCGTCGGGGCCGATCGCGGCCATGTTCCAGGTCGGCTATGCGGAGTCGCTGTTCCTGCTCCTCCTGTTCGCCTGCCTCGACCTCGTGGTGCGCCGACGATACGCCTGGCTGTACGTGCTGATCCCGATCCTGGGCTTCACGCGTCCCGGCATCCTCGCCTTCGCGCTCTTCCTCGGGCTGGTCGGCGTCAGGCGCTGGCTGCGCCGTGCCCGCGACCCGCTGCCCGCCCGGGAGATCGCGCACATCGTGGCGCTGGGCGCGCTGTCCACCGCCGTCGGATTCGCTTGGCAGACGATCGCGGCCCTCGTGACCGGCGACTCGGGGGCATACCTCGCCACCGAGCTCGCCTGGCGACGCAACTGGGGCGGGAAGGACGGCGGCTTCCTGCCCTTCGACGGGTTCGTGCGGGCCGCGCAGTTCTGGTTCGGACAGTGGGGGATGCCGGGGTGGTGGGGCCTGATCGCCCTCGTGGTGCTCGTGGCGGGCGCCGCGCTCGTGCTGCTGCGGGCGAGATCGGTGCGCGTCCTCGGGCCCGAGCTGCGGCTCTGGTCGGCGAGCTACCTGCTCTACCTCCTCGCGGTGTTCTACCCGCAGTCCAGCGTGTTCCGCCTGCTGCTGCCGGTCAGCCCGCTGTGGGGCGCCGTGGCCGTGCCATGCTCCCGGGTCTACCGCTGGTCGGTGCTCGTGCTGTGCCTTGCCGGTCAGGGGATCTGGATCCATTTCGTCTACGGGCTGGGCCAGACCTTCTGGCAGGTTCCGTAGACATCGCTGCGCACGGTCGATGTCGCTTTGTGCGCTATCGCACGACGCCGCTCCGCGGCACCCGATAAACTGAGGCGCATACCACCGAGGAAAGGGAGCCACGATGGCAGCGATGAAGCCGAGGACCGGCGACGGACCGATGGAGGCCGTGAAGGAGGGCCGCCTCATCATCGTGCGGGTTCCGCTCGAAGGCGGCGGACGCTTGGTCGTCTCCGTCAACGACGCCGAGGCGAAGGAGCTTCACGACGTGCTCGGTGCCGTCGTGAGCGCGGCCTGAACCTGTACAAAGGGCGGCGGATCGATCCGCCGCCCTTTTCCCTGCCCGGGCGGCTGCTCCCCGGCCCCGCTCAGGCGACGCGGGCGAGCTGAAGCAGCCCCTCGCCTGCCGTGCTGATCGCGGCGAGCACGGCAGGCGACTCCTGGGTCTCCTGCATGAGGGTGCGGTACGCGGTGGTCACGGCATCCCGCTGCACGGGATCGGCCACCCTGCCGCCCGCGAGCACCCGGGGGACGAGCACCAGGCCGCCGAGACGGACCAGGCTCAGGCCGTGCTCCACGTACTCGATGACGTTCTCGGGATCGGCGTCGATGAGGACGATGTCGTAGGACGCCTCGTTCATGCGCGGCAGCACCTCGGCGGCACGTCCGGTGATGAACCGTGCACGTGCCGCGGGGATCCTCGCGTCGGCGAACGACTGCCGGGCCGCCGCGAGGTGCTCGGGCTCCTTGTCGATCGTGGTGAGCACGGCCTGCGG
>JBASAE010000002.1:0-4621 GCA_049654285.1 Microbacterium sp. | reverse complement strand
GCTCTGCCGCGAGCGCCCGGCCAGCTCGTCCTGCAGCGCACGCAGGTCGCGATCCGAGCCGACCACCCGTCCCCGCTCGTCGACCGCGCGGAAGTTCATCCGCAGGTGCGCGGGCACCCGGTCCAGCTCGAAGTCGCCCGCGGCGACCGGCTGGTTCGCGAGTGGCAGGATGCGCCTCGCGAGCGCTTCGGTGAGCGACAGCGGAGGTGTGCCCTGGTGCCGCTCCGGTCCGTCCTCCGACAGCTCCGCTCCGAACCGCTCGGCCCAGTCGGCCGCAGGGACCACATGCCGGCGGATCGTCTTCGGCAGGGCGCGCAGCAGCGCGGTGATCAGCTCGGCGCGCAGCCCCGGCACCTGCCAGTCGAAACCGGTGTCCCGGATCTGCTGCAGCAGCGCGAGCGGGATCACCACGCTCACTCCGTCGTCGGGTGCGCCCGGCTCGAACCGGTAGGCGAGCCCGAGAACCTGATCGGCCTGAGCCCAGCGGGTCGGGAACTCGCCCCGCTCCGACCGCTCGTCCTCGTCCAGGAGGTCGCTCTCCCGCATGGTCAGCAGCCGGGGTGTCTGTCCGAGGGCGTCCCGCCACCAGCGCTCGAAGGAACGGACATCGTATACCTCGGACGGAATGCGCTCGTCGTAGAACGCGAACACCGCCTCGTCACCGGCGAGGATGTCCCGGCGCCGTTCGCGCTCCTCGAGCTTCTCCAGGCGTCGACGCAGCTCGGTGTTCGCCCGCCAGAACGCGCTGACGCGCCTGTCGATGCGACCGGGATCCCACTCGCCCTCGACCAGTGCGTGCCGCAGGAACAGCTCGCGGGCGCCCGCGCGGTCGATGCGCGCGAACTGCACGCGCCGGCGCGGGATGATCTCGACCCCGAACAGCGTCACCTTCTCGAAGGCGACCGCAGCTCCGGCGTCCTTCGACCAGTGCGGTTCGGACACCTGCCGCTTGGCGAGATCGCCGGCGAGCTCCTCGGCCCAGGCCGGGTCGATCTGCGCGACGGTGCGGGCGAAGGTGCGCGAGGTTTCGACCACCTCGGCGGCCATCACCGCCTGCGGCGCCTTCTTGCGCAGCCCGGAGCCGGGGAAGATCGAGAACCGGATGCCCCGGGCGCCCCGGTACTCGGCGATGCGGCGCTTCTCGTTCCGGCCCTTCGCCTTGTTCGCGCTCGGCGCGGCGGTGCGCTCGTCGAGGATGCCGATCTGGGAGAGGAGGCCGGCGAGGATCGCGCGATGGATCGCGTCGGATGCGTGGGTCCCGGACCTCTCGGGAGCGGCGTCCTTCGGGACGAGGGTCTTCAGCTGCCGGTGCACGTCGAACCACTCCCGCACGCGCACGTAGTTCAGGTGCTCGGCGCGGCACATCCGGCGGAACGCGCTCGATCCGAGCTCCTTCTGCTGGGTGCGCAGGTGGTTCCACAGGTTCAGCAGCGCGAGGAAGTCGCTGGTCGGGTCGGCGAACCGCGCGTGCATCCGATCGGCTTCATCGCGCACGCCCTGCGGGGCCTCGGCGGACGGGCGTTCGCGGACGTCCTGGATCGACAGCCCGGCGACGATCGGCAGGACCTCGCGGGCGACGCCGGTGCGGGCCGCCTCCACGAGCATCCGGGCGAATCGCGGATCCATGGGCATCCGGGCGATGTCCCGGCCGATGCGGGTGAGCCGGGGCGTGCCCTCGCGGCTCGGCGCGAGGGCGCCGAGCTCGCCGAGCAGGTCGAGCGCCGCCTTCACGCCGCGCGAGTCCGGGGGAGTGAGGAACGGGAACTCGGCGATGTCGCCGAACCCCAGCGACAGCATCTGCAGCACCACCGAGGCCAGCGAGGTGCGCAGGATCTCCGGCTCGGTGAACTCCGGACGTCTCTCGAAGTCGTCCTCGGCGTACAGCCGGATCGCGATGCCGGAGCTCTGCCGGCCGGCGCGGCCGGAGCGCTGGTTCGCGGACGCCTGCGACACCGGTTCGATCGGCAGCCGCTGGACCTTCGAGCGGTTGCTGTACCGCGAGATGCGCGCGGTGCCGGTGTCGATCACGTACTTGATGCCGGGCACGGTGAGGCTGGTCTCGGCGACGTTCGTGGCGAGGACGACCCGGCGGGAGAGCCCCGCGACCGTGGATCGCTCGAACACGCGATGCTGCTCGGCGGCGGAGAGTCGGCCGTACAGCGGCAGCACCTCGACGGGAGCGGTCTGCGAGCGGTACGCGCCGCGCACCGCTTCGGCGGCGTCGCGGATCTCGGCCTCGCCGGGCAGGAACACCAGCACGTCGCCCGGCGCCTCGCGGTCGAGCTCGCGCAGGGCGGCGACGATGGCGGTGACCTCGTCCTCGGGGTCGGCGCCCTTCGTCGGGGCATCGACCGCGGCGTCCTCGTCGACGGGCGGGCGGTACCGGATCTCCACCGGGTAGGTCCGACCGGAGACCTCGACGATCGGGGCGGGCTCGCCCGACGCGTCCGAGAAGTGCGTCGCGAAGCTCTCCGGGTCGATCGTCGCCGACGTGATGATCACCTTCAGATCGGGGCGCTCCGGCAGGATGCGGCGCAGATAGCCGAGCAGGAAGTCGACGTTCAGCGACCGCTCGTGCGCCTCGTCGATGATGATCGTGTCGTAACGGCGGAGCAGCCGGTCGCGATGGATCTCGTTCAGCAGGATGCCGTCGGTCATCAGCGCGATGCGCGTGGCGTCCGAGACCTGATCGGTGAAGCGCACCTTGTAGCCGACCAGGTCGCCCAGCTCGACGTGCAGCTCTTCCGCGACGCGCTCGGCGATCGTGCGCGCGGCGAGACGGCGTGGCTGGGTGTGCGCGATGCGCTCGCGGCCGAGCTCGAGGCAGATCTTCGGCAGCTGGGTGGTCTTGCCCGATCCGGTCGCTCCCGCGACGATCACGACCTGGTGGTCGCGGATCGCGGCTGTGATCTCGTCCCGGGCCGCGCTGACGGGCAGCTCCGGGGGGTAGGCGATCACGGGCGAGGACATGGCCCTCCATCCTATTCCGCCGGTCCCGGGGCGAGCGGCTCGGCGGTTGACAAGGAAACTAGTTTGCAGTACAAAGTTGTTTATGGACATCGAGAACGAAGACGCACCGCTGACGCCGCAGCAGATGCTCGCGCTGGTCGAGGATCAGCAGCGCACCGTCGCCGGGCGGATGGCGGCGTTCGTGCCGTGGATCCTGGTGGCCTGGGGGATCGCATGGCTGGCCGGGTTCCTGGTGCTCTGGGTCGACGCGTCGCAGCGGCCGGGGACGACGCAGCCGAGCCTGTGGGCGGGGCTCACCTTCGGACTGCTGCTCGCCGTGGCGGGCATCGCCTCGGCGGTGCTCGGCATCCGCTCGGACCGCGGCCTGCGCGGCACGCGGGAGAACGCGATCGTCGGGATCGTCTACGGCAACCTCTGGTGGCTCGGCAGCTTCGCGATCTGGGCCATCGGCTTGGCGCTCGCGAAGGCCGGCATGCCGGGGGCACTGCTGGGCATCTTCTACCCGAGCGCGTTCATCTTCTACGCCGGCATCATGTACGTGATGTCCGGGCTGATCTGGCGCGCGTATCCGATGATGGTGCTCGGCGTCTGGTCGGTGGTGATCAGCGCGGCCGGCGCGTTCGTGCCGCAGCCCACGCACTACCTGGTCTACGCACTCGCCGGCGGGGGTGCGTTCCTTCTCGTCGCGGGGTGGAGCGCCTGGTGGGTGCGTGCGGCGCGCCGTCGCGTCGCCGTGGTCGGGGGCGACCGTGGCTGACCTCGACCCCGTCATCCACGCCCAGGCGCGGCTGCGCATCGTCGCCGCCCTCGCCACGCTCGACGCGAAGGACCAGATCACCTTCCCGCGTCTGCAGGAGGTGCTCGACATGACCGCGGGCAATCTCTCGACGCATCTGCGCAAGCTCGAGGACGCCGACTACGTCGTCGTCGAGAAGACGCACAAGGGCCGCACCCCGGTCACCTACCTCGCCCTCACCACGAAGGGCCGTCGCGCCTTCGAGGACTACACCGCGCAGTTGCGCGACCTGCTGGGAGGAACCCGATGACGCTGGCATCCTTCGACCGGGTGACGCGTCGGTTCGGCGATCTGGTCGCCGTCGACGACGTCACGCTCGACATCCCGGAGGGGCAGATCCTGGGGCTGCTCGGCCCGAACGGCGCCGGGAAGTCGACGCTGCTGTCCCTGCTGCAGGGGCTGCGCCGGCCGTCGGCCGGCACCGTGCGGCTGTTCGGCGGCGATCCGTCCGATCCTCGCTCCCGGGTGCGGCTCGGCAGCACGCCGCAGGAGACCGCGCTGCCGGAGACGCTGCGGGTCGGCGAGGTCCTCGACTTCGTCGGCAGCCACTTCCCGGAACGGGCGGACATCGGCGAGCTCGCGGCACAGTTCGGGTTCACCGAACTGCTGCGCCGGCAGACCGGAGGACTCTCGGGCGGGCAGAAGCGCCGGATCGCGGTCGCGCTCGCGTTCGTCGGCTCCCCGCGTCTGGTGCTGCTCGACGAGCCGACCACCGGCCTCGACGTCGATGCCCGCCGGGTGCTGTGGGAGGCGATCCGCGCCCGGCACGCGCAGGGTGCGACGATCGTGGTCACCAGCCACTACCTGGAGGAGATCGAGGCGCTCGCCGAGCGCGTCGTCGTGGTCGACCGCGGC
>JBASAE010000001.1:0-8782 GCA_049654285.1 Microbacterium sp. | reverse complement strand
CGTGTATGAGCTGCCGGTCGCCGACACGGACGCGTCGATCTCCGTCATGCGCGGGCTCACCGAGATCGCCAACGCCATCCACGGACTCGACCTGCCGGTGCCTACGTCGTGACCTCGGTCTCGGATGAGGCGCCGGCACGTCACCGGCGTCTCACCGCGATCGTCCTGGTCGTCGCGGTGCTCACCGCTCTCGTGCTCTCGGTCGCCGTCGGGTCGGTGACGATCAGCCCGGGAAGGGTCGTGAGCGTCATCCTCAGCCATGTCTGCCCCTGGCCGATACCCGCGGACGCGAGTGAGGTCGAGGCCCGCATCGTCTGGGAGTTCCGTCTGCCGCGTGCCCTGCTCGGGTTCGTCGTCGGTGCCGCCCTCGCTGTCGCGGGCGCCGTCCTGCAAGCGGTCGTGCGCAATCCCCTCGCCGATCCCTACGTGTTCGGCGTCTCATCCGGCGCTTCGGCCGCCGCCGTCTCGGTCCTCACCCTTGCTGCTGGTGCGTTCTCGTTCGTGTCGGTGCCTCTCGCCGCGTTCCTCGGCGCGCTTGCGACGACCCTCGTCGTCTTCGCCCTCGCCCAGCGTCGTGGTCGCGTCACCCCGGGCAGGCTCGTGCTCGCCGGTGTTGCGATGTCGTATCTGCTGAGCGCAGTAACGAGCTACCTCGTGCTGCGTGCGACGCTGCCTGGGCAGTCGAACGTCGGTCAGGTGCTCTCCCGGCTCTCCGGAAGCCTCGCCGCCGCCGATTGGGGCGACCTGGGCATCCCGGCTGTCGTCCTCGTTCTCGCGACGACCCTGCTGGTGCTCCTCGCCCGCGTCCTGAACGCCCTGCTCATCGGCGACGAGACAGCAACCAGCGTCGGCATCGATGTCGCCCGGACACGTCTGGTCTTCTTCATCGTCACATCGCTGCTTGTCGGCGTCGTTGTCGCAGTGAGCGGCGCCATCGGTTTCATCGGCCTCGTCGTACCGCACGCGGTGCGCATGGTCGTCGGCTCGGACCACCGCTGGGTCCTGCCCGTATCGGCACTCGCGGGCGGATTGCTGCTCGTGGTCGTCGACATCGCCGCGCGGCTGATCATCGCACCGTCGGAACTGCCGGTGGGGCTGCTCACCGCCGCAATCGGGGCCCCATTCTTCCTCTGGATGCTGCGCCGACAGAGTCGAGGTGAGGCATGACCAGGGACGGCAGGGCCGCGTCGGTCTCTGCCGCGCTCGAGATCGACGACGTCGCGGTCGACATCGCGGGCCGTCGCATCGTCGAGGGCATATCGCTCAGCGCCAACGGTGATGTGGTGGGCTTGGTCGGCCCGAACGGCAGCGGCAAGTCCACCATCCTCCGCACCGTCTACCGAATGCTGCGCCCCGCCACGGGCCATGTTCGCGCTGCGGGTAATGACGTGTGGGAATCGAGTCCACGTGAGGCCGCACGGGTGACGGCCGCCGTGGTGCAGGACACACCAAGCGACCTCGAACTCACCGTCGCCGAATGCATCGCCACCGGCCGTGTAGCATTCGGCCGACCGCTCGGCGGGGACCGCCCCGAGGACTCCGAGGCGGTCGAGCGCGCAATGGTCCAGGTCGGTGTCATCGATCTCGCACGCCGCGACGTCAGCACCTTATCCGGCGGTGAGCGACAGCGCGTGCAACTCGCCCGAGCGCTCGCTCAACAGCCGCGCATCCTGATCCTCGACGAACCCACCAACCACCTGGACATCCGTCACCAGCTCGAGCTCATGGCCCTGATCCGTGGCCTCGGCGTCACGACCCTCATCACCCTGCACGACCTCAACCTCGCCGCGGCATACTGCGACCGGTTGGTTGCCCTGCGGCAGGGAACCGTCGTCGCGACCGGCACGCCCGGAGATGTCCTGACGCCACCGCTCCTCCGCGAAGTCTTCGGCATCAACGCCCGCGGAATCACAAACCCGCTGACCGGACGCCTCCACCTCGTCTACGCAGACGGAACCGAAAGGACACCATGACCGATCACGACCCCATCTCCCAGCATCTCAACGACAGCATGAGCCAGTGGAGCGCCGGCACGGACGATCCCGTGATGCGCCACGCGATCGAACGCTCGATCGCCGCACACCACGCCCTCGCCGACTCGCCTGGAGTGACCTTCGAAGCGCACGAGGACATCGTCATCGTCCTGCACCCCGGCTTCGAGCTGCTGGACATGGTCGGCCCGTACCATTTCTTGGCCGCCATGATTGGCGCGAATGTACATCTGGCCACCACCAGAGAAGACGGTCACCCCGTCCACAGCTCCAGCGGGATGCCGATCATCCCCACGACCACGCTCGATGATGCCCCTGCTGCGCCGACCGTCCTCCTCATCCCCGGCGGCGATACCGGTGTTCTGGTGTCCGACGAGCATGCCCTGAGTACGATCAGCCGCCTTGGACAAAACGCGGAGCTCGTCACAAGCGTCTGCTCCGGGTCTCTCGCCCTCGCCGCGGCCGGACTACTCCACGGGCGCCGCGCGACCTCGCACTGGGCCGTGCGTCACCTCCTGCACGGCTACGGCGCGATCGAGGTCGACGAGCGTGTCGTCGAAGACGGCAACATACTCACCGCCGCCGGCGTCACCGCAGGTATGGACCTAGCGATCCGGCTCGTCGCACGTTTCCGTGGAGACACCTACGCTCGGTTCCTCGAACTCGGCGCCGAATACGCCCCTGAGCCGCCGTTCGGGACCGGCACTCCCGACACGGCGGGCCCCGACCTCACCGCGCTCTCGCGCGAATTCCTCGCCCCGCTCGAGGAGCAACTCCGTGCTCCCCGCGACCACAGGCCGACAAATTGAAGCACTGATGTCCTCGCGACTTCTCACCGGCGGAGACACTGATCCCCGTTAGTAAATGGATCGAAGCACCTTCCTTGTGAACACACCTTCTTCTTCCGAATACACACTTACTTCTGAATGGACGTATGCCACCGTGGTAGATAGTGTAGTTGCCGTAGTAGAAATCATAGGCGGTGAGTCTCATGCATGGCGGTGTGATTCTGTTCCGGGGTACCGGGGCCGATGCGCGCCGGTATGTCGAGGCTGACCGCTCTCGCGCGGATGACTATTACCTCGGCGCGGAGGCGTCCGTGGCGGAGTTCACCGCGCTCGACGGTGATGGGAACGTGACCGCCGCGCTCGGGCTCGACCCGGAGACGTACTCTGCCTGGGTGGACTGGACGAACCCGCTCACGGACGAGTCGATGGGCACGCCCCGTCTACCGGGTGTCGGGAAACAGGGGTCGCCGCGGTTCGCGGAGATGGTCGTGAACGCCCCGAAGTCGCTCTCGATCGCCGCAGCTCTTCACCCGGAAGTCTCAGACGCTCTCGACCGGGCGCAGCGGGACGCGGTGGCGGAGATTCAGGCGTGGCTCGCCCTGCACTCCGTGACCCGTGTTGGGCCGCGCGGCAAGCAGGAGGTGGTGCCCGTCGAGGGGTTGCAGACGGTGGCGGTGTCGCATCGCACGAGCCGGGCGGGTGACCCGCACTGGCATATTCACTTCCAGATCGGCACCCGCGTATGGGCGGCCGGGAAGTGGCGGGCGCTGGACACCGCGGCACTGTTTCGGCAGCAGGGTGCGATCCGTGCCCTCGGCACTGCCGTCATCGCTGCACACCCCGAGCTTGCGGAGGTGCTGGATCGGCACGGCCTGACGCTCGATCCGGTGTCGGGTGAGGTGTTGGAGCTCGAGCGGTTCAACGGTGTGATGAGCAAGCGCGGCGAGCAAGTACGCAAGCACCTGGAACGCTTCGAGGCCGAGTGGGAGGCGGCGCATCCGGGCGAGACTATGGGGCCGGTCGTCTCCGCGCGTCTCGCGGCGAAAGCGTGGGCGCATGAGCGGCCCGCGAAGAAGCCCACCACCCTCCGCGAAGAACAGGCGTGGGTGACCGAGTTGCGGGAGGCCGGCTACGACCCGGCCACGTTGCGCCGGCCCGCGCGTCGTGCGCCGGCATCGCTCGACGACCTCTCCGTACAGACCGTTGCAAGCCGGGCGCTGGATCGCTGCGCCGCCGGTAGTTCGGCGTGGACGCGGTACACGGTGCAGGAGCACGCGACACGGATCATGACCGAGTATGGCGTGCAAGCAGCGCCCGCCGAGGTGCGCGTGTTCGTGCGCATGGCAACGGCGTTGGCGCTGGAGGATTGCTTCTCGATTCTCCCGCCCGGCGCACCCACCCCGGAGCACGTGGCGCACCTCACGAGCCTGCGCGTTGTGCAGGCAGAGACGGAGCTGCGCGACCTCATCGCCGCACACATCCCGCAACACGATCCCGAGCAGCCTGATGTGCGCCGGGCGGCACGCAGGCGCGGCCTGGATGCCGGGCAGGAGCGCGCTGCCGCCGCGGTCGCATCGACCGACCCGCTCGTGGTCGTGGAAGGTGCAGCGGGTAGCGGGAAGACGACGATGCTCGCCGTTGCAATCACAGTCGGCGCACAGCATGGCCGGTTGTCGCGGGTGGTTGCGCCGACGTTGCGCGCCGCACAGGTCACGCATGATGAACTCGGCGTACCCGCAACCAGTGTTGCGGCGCTCGTGCACGCGCACGGGTGGCGATGGAACGAGGACGGCGTCTGGATACGCCTCACACCCGGCGACACCGACCCCGAAACCGGACGCACCTATCGCGGCCCAGCAGAGAGTGCGCAGCTCGCGCGGGGCATGCGCGTGATCGTCGACGAAGCCGGGATGCTCGACCAAGACACCGCAATCGCCCTCCTCACCGTCACCGCCGAAGCGGGCGCGACGGTTGCGCTCGTCGGGGATCGCGCGCAGCTCGCCGCAGTCGGACGCGGCGGGGTGCTCGACATGGCCGCACAGCTCCGGGGCCGCACGTTCGACATGACGCAGGTGCATCGCTTCACCGACCCCGCCTATGCCGAGATCACGGTGCGGATGCGCGACGGGCGCGACCCCGGCGCAGTGTTCGACCAGCTCGCCGCGCTCGGCCTTGTGCGCCTGCACGCGAGCGACGAGGACGTGCGCGAGCACATCGCCAGTCAGCGCCGGGAGGGTGAAGCGGTCACCGTCACCTCGAACGACGAGGCTCGGACTGTGAACGCGAGTATCCGGGAGGAACGAGTGATGCGTGGCGAGGTCGACGACCATCGCACTGCCACCGGCAGCGACGGCCTCCCCATCGGGGTCGGGGACGTGATCCAGACGCGCAAGAACAACACCAGCATCGGCGTGGCGAACCGGCAGAACTGGATCGTGCAACACGTCGAGCAGGACGGCACGCTCAGAGTGCGCGAGGCGGGGAACGGGCGGAAGCGGCAGCGCACCGTGCGGCTCCCGGCCGAGTATGTGTCCGAGCACGCGCACCTGTCCTACGCGGCAACCGCCTACGGCGTACAAGGAGCGACCGTCACCGGGTCGCACACAACCCTCACTGACGCGACCAGCGCCGCAGGCGTCTATGTCGGCATGACTCGCGGCCGCGAGCAGAACCTGTTGCACGTCGTCGCCGAAAGCCAAGAGCAGGCGCGGGAGCAATTCGTCGCGGCGATGGAACGCGACCGCGCCGACCGCGGCCTCACCGACGCCACCGAGCGCGCGGCAGAGGCTGCGCGCGGACTCGTGGACGAGGGGCCGGTACGGCTCGTGCAGACAGAGCGGGCACGCCTCACCCAGCTCATCGAACGAGCAGAGCAGCACGCGTCCCTGTTCGAGGATACCGCCGCGCGATTCGCCGCACAGAAGCAGGCGCATCACGTCGAAGCCGACGAGCACGCCGAGCTTGTGGCACACGCGAAGGAGACTGCCGAGCACACCCGCCAGACGGTCACCACAGAGGTGGAGACGCGGGCGCGGGCCGACGGGCAAGAACTCGTGCACGCTCGCGCGCATCTCCACGATGCCCGAGCGGAGGCGAGGGCGGCGAGGTTCGGGCGCAAGCGCACCGCCGCCCGAAACATCAACGCTGCGGAAGAATCGGTCGAGAAGATCGAGCGGCACGTCACCCAGAGCTGGGGAACCGCACCGTCTCTCTTGCGGACCGTCGCAGAGTGGGCGCAAACGATCGCGACGGAACATGCTGACACCCACCCCGAGGTGCGGGCGGCTGAACAGGCACTTAGCGACACGGAGGCCGCGAGGCGGCAGGCGGCCCAGCGGCAGGCCGTCGAGCGGGATCGCCTCACCGTCCAGGTGTACGGGGCGGAGCAGGCGCGGCAGATGCGGGGCACGTTCCGCATCCCCAACCCGACAGCCGACGCCGAACGCGCCAGGAAGCGCGCAGCCGAAGCGCGGCGCATCATCGCTGAGCTGGATGCCCGTCCCGTCGCGGAGGCCGCCGAATGGCTCACCCAGCGACGCGAGCAGCAACGGGCCGAGCGCGAGGCGCTGCAAGCCCGTCAGGAGGCCCTCGCGCACCGCAACCTCGGGCTGACGAGGACTGGCCCGGATCAGCGGCGAGAAGGGCCGGGGCGCGGCTTGTGACCCGGCCTGGTGACGCTACAGAGACAGCCCGCCGTGGGGTGTTGGGGGTTCCGGGCGGCGTGTCTCCGTGCCGAACGACTCCGGGGCCGGATGAGAACGTCGGCGGCGGGCTGCGTCGAGTTCGCGATCCAGCACGTCCGGTGTCCGCGAGATACCCCGCGCTTGGAAGCTGCGCACCTGCTCCACCGTCAACGCCTCCCCAGGTCGCCTGCTCCCGTGGAGCCGGTGGAGGTTCGGCCGGATCAGCGCGTCGATGCCTGTGTGGTCTTCCACGATCGCGAGGGTGCGGGCGTGGGCGAACACGTCGCCGGGAATCTGCGACCAGTCGATGACCCATCCGGCGTCGCGGGCGAGCTGGTTGAACATGATGTGCTGGCTGCGCGTGTTCACATCGCGGAACGGATGGATCGCCGTCGTCTCACCCCACACCCATGCCAGCCCGTCGGAGAACGCATCCGCGTCCAGGCCGCGGAGGTGGTCGCGGGCGGCGAGTTCGCCGAAGACGCGCTCAGCCTCGGGCACGATGAACGGCGGACGGCAATGCGCGATGCCCGTGCCGCCGGGGTGAGTGTCGGTGTCGCGAATGTCACCACCCCAGACGTACAGATCAGCGGTCAGATGCCGGTGGATGGCCTGCAAGTGGGCAAGGTCGAATCGGCCGGGGATCGGGTGCTCGGTGAGTTCGACCATGCGCTGATGGATCGCGGCCGTCTCGACGGCTTTCCAGCGGTCGTAGTCGGTGATGCCGAGCTTGTTGATCAGAACCAGGCTGTTCGGGTAGCTGTAGCGGTCGGGCACTGGTGCTCCTGCCCGGACGGGTTACTTCTCGGGGAAGCGGTCAAGCGCCGCCGCGATCGCCTCGCGCACCGCCTCATCCGCGGACAGTTCCCCGCGCACTTGACGGCGGGCGATCTCCCGATCCGCCTCGGAGACGACCGCACCGGCCGTGACCTGCCCGGCCTCGACCTCCGCGAGCACGCGCCGGACATGGGCCTCGGATACCGGAGTCTTGAGAGCCATGCGGGGTGCCTCCTTATGGTCGGCGTTCTGTACCTAGTTTACGTCGCTCCGCCGACAATCACCGGGAAGCCGGACACGGGGGTGCCGATTCGGCACCGCCAGTGGGAGTGTCAGGACTCGCCGCTCTCGGTCGCGGCGTCGGCGAAGAGGGCGAGGAACTTCTCGCGGGGGATCACGATGCGCCGCCCGAGCTTGACGTGCGGGATCGTGCCCTCGTTGATGCTCGTCGTGATCGTGCGGGGATCGACGCCGAGGGCTTCGGCGGCTTCCTTGCGGGTGATGACGAGGCTGCGCCGCTTACGGAGGTCGTCCATATCGAGGGTGCTCTGCCGCATATCGCACCATCCGTTCGTGTCAGCGCCGAGAAATGTGGTTCCTCCCACCGTAGAGAATCGCACTTGCACTGTCAAGCATTGCGTTGTAGTTTTCTACTATGGAAACGGAGAGGGTGCGGGGCAACCCCGCAGGCATCACGAACACGCACGTCGCGCAGAACATCCGCGCGGCACGCCAAGCGATCGGCATGGACTTGCGCACCATGTCCGACGGACTGAAAGCCGCCGGGCGCAAGCTCTCCACCTCGGGCATCAGCAAGCTGGAGGCCGGGGATCGCCGCGTGGACGTGGACGACCTCACCGTGATCGCCTACCTGCTGCGCACCACCCCCGCCGCACTCCTGACCCCGCCCGACGAGCAGACGACGCTCACGGGCGTGCCGGAGGGGTACGAGCCGGAAGAGATCGACAGGTGGATGCGCGGGGAACTCGTGCTCACCGATGAGGGGCTGTTCAACTACTGGCAGCAGGAATGGGTGATCTGCACCGACCGCATCCATCACCTCGAAACCACCCTCGCGGGCATGACCGCCCCAAGCCCGGACGACCCCGACAAGACCAGCGCGCACCCCAAGACCATCGCCGCCTACCAGGAACGCCTGGAGGCAGCGCGGGCACGCGCACGCGTGATCCAGGAGCGAGGCGTGCAACTCGACCCGGAGGGGCGCGTGTTCAACGCCGCCGACTACATGGAGAACTACGCCGACACCCATCGGCCCGGGCAGACCACGGCAAGGAGCACCCTGTCATGATCACGAAACAGCCCGCAGGGCAGGGCGGCGGAGGTGAGACGCAGCAGCGGCGCTCCCGTTCCCGGCAGCCCGGCTCGATCCAGTCCTATGACACCGATGCCGGGAAGCGGTGGCGGTTCCAGATCTACGTCTTGAAAGACCCGGAGTACCCAGAGATGGGATCGCGCAGGCTCACCCGTTCCGGGTTCACCAGCACCGACGAAGCGAACGACGCCTTGCAGGAGGCGTTGAAGC